>NZ_JBFRRH010000061.1:0-545 GCF_041472995.1 Vibrio sp. 10N.261.46.A3
GGATTTTACATAATAGGAATAATGAACACCGAAATTTCTTGCTTCTTAAAAAGAAATTTCGGTGAGTAACATTTCGAATAAGAGTGAGAGTTTATTTTTTATTAGGGGATATGGTAAATGTGACCGCATTTTCGTTATCTGGGTCATCTGAAATCGTGGTCGTGCATTCTGTTGATTTCACTGATACAGAGTTATTTCCATAACTAGCTGTGAAATGACTACTTTCATTGAATAACACTTTATGAATTAAAGTTTGATTGTCTTCTATTATCTCGTAAGAGCTTACATCT
Source organism: Vibrio sp. 10N.261.46.A3 (assembly GCF_041472995.1). Lineage (NCBI taxonomy): Bacteria > Pseudomonadati > Pseudomonadota > Gammaproteobacteria > Vibrionales > Vibrionaceae > Vibrio > Vibrio sp. 10N.261.46.A3. The sequence goes on from NZ_JBFRRH010000061.1 coordinate 291, forward strand.
TGGACGTTCTTTATAGATACGCTCGATATAGATGTTCCTTCGGCTAATTTGGCTTCGCCAGTTTTTGGGTCAAAAGAAAATGATGGCATGATGTTATTTCCATATGATTAGTTCATTAACGTATATGGGACTAGTTACACCCTTAAACAACTAGTTATCTGAAAATTCTTATCAGTTTAACGTAACCACACTTAGTGCGAACTCAGGTTTAGAGACAAGAACGGCTCCCGATTGGGAGCCGTTCTTCGTTACAAA
>NZ_JBFRRH010000062.1:0-2673 GCF_041472995.1 Vibrio sp. 10N.261.46.A3
TTTTAGCGTAATCTCAACCTTCTAATAATATAACGTGGTCTCAATAGCAGAAAACGAAACCCAAAAGAGCCGTAGACCGCTAAGAAGACAATGCCTAAATCTTAGCGGTCTATGCTAGAAAGCAAAACAGCCCTAAAAAGGGCTGTTATCTGATATAGCTTGTTTCAGTCTAAATTCTAAAGATTGCCGTTTTTCTTTTTGTTGTAATAAGTAGCTCGACTGATACCTAATGAAATCCAAGGTTTTGTTTGAGCTTCACTGGTTGCATTAGTCGGTCTACCGCCCCCCTTTGAAACCTTACCGCCTTTTGCACCTTTCTTAGCATGCCATTGGCTTTTCTTCTCAGGCGTGAACTCTCGATACGTCCAGTTAGCGATCGACTTGGCTATCGCTTTCACTTCTGACACAGGCAAAGGCACTTTAAATTGGGCGTTAATGGCTTCCACTTGGTCGTAAACAGCCGAGTTCCACTGACGCTTGTAGTTAGGCGCCCAAAACTCTCGAATCGCTTTATAGCTCCACTGACGAACCGTATCAAACAACTCACAATTACGACCTAAGCCAGAAGATTCAACTCCTTTCTTTGGATGACCTTTTAAATCGAGATAATCCGCAAGCTCATCTAGCGTGTATTCATGCTCAGTCCAGAACTCTGTTTGCCAGTGACTATGTAACGGGTTTTTAGTTAATAGTCCTGCAAAACCTCTATCAGCTTGTAACTTCTCAGTCATGGCTGACTCAATGGCAGCTAGGTACCTCATCGGCTCAAGGTGAGCCATATCAGAAGTACATACCGACACTTTCAAGCGGTAGCTAAGATGACCATGCGCGTTCTCAGGTGTCTTAGAAGACCAATATGGCGGTGGGAGGTCGTTGTCGTACCAAGCTAGAACCGCGCCTTGTCGGTCAATATCAAAGATCAGATAAGTGACCAACTTCGGTTGATTCACTTGCAGATACTTCTTATTTATCGCTGTGCTTTTGGGGCGTATGTAAGTGACACCGAGTTCATCGGTGCAATACGGTTTATGAGGAAGTGTCTCGATTATATCGAGTTGGAGAGCGTTTGATTGTTTAGCTTTCACACATACCTACACTTAGGCAGATATGATTTGTTGGTTTTAGAAAATTCATTAGGTATAATTATCCCATAGTGTATCGCCCCGAACTCTCGATGTCTGCCAAGATCATTACGAGGTTTGGGGCTTTCCTTTATCTGGGGTTTATCTTACGCCTCAATACCTTGCTTCGCAATTTCCCCTTAGAACTTTTGCTATCGGATACAAAAAAGGCCGCTATAGCGACCTTTCAAAAATCATTGTCCTACCGAAAAACTGCACTTCGCACTAAGTGCCATTATGGTAAATTCCAATCAGCGGTAAATCTTTTTGTATTTCGCCCAAACCAACAATTAATATCAGAAGGTCTCGTTATATTATGGGGGGATAACCACAGGATGCTTGGGTATGGTTCCCATTCCCCGTTAGATTGATCATGTGGAACATGGAGTGAACGAAAAACCACACCATCAACTGTACCTAACAGTTCAGAAATCGGAAAATGAGACCTTCCCGCTCCAGACATACTACCCATACTTCTATTCCGCAAAATATGGATTGAACAATCCCCATAAATTAAAGGGAATCTATTATAAATAGATGCTGAAAGTTTGATCATTCCCCACTCCAAGTAGAATGATTGCAGTTGCACCTTCACTGAACCGTAGGTTGTTTTTATATCACACCAATAGAGATCATCTCTAGACATTAAAAGTTACCTTAATACAAGCCACATCGATATCATAAAACCGAGCTAAAGCCCTCTTTGCATCTTTAATGCTTAACTTTAATTCTTCTGATTTATCTACAACTGACAAGTCGGAGAACTTCTTCCATTCAAAATCCAGTGATATCAATTTACTATCAGTACCAACTTCATACGCCAACTGGTCCTGAGTATAGTATCCAATGGGAGACTGCCCCCCCCATTGGATATTAGTCCCTGGCTCTACATGAGCATATCGATCAAACGTTATAATTTTCCTATCGCCCGATTCTATATATTTCTCATGATTTAATTCTAAAATCAAAAATGCATCCCGATGTTTGTCATCAGGAGTGTCCCAACGAGTTCTAGCACCATTTTTGTTTTTAGTGCAAATCAGATAGTCGCAGCGCTCAATGCTGTTCGCTGACGCCCTCCAATATCCACAACCTCTTTGCCCAACAAAATCATCTAAGTTATCAGTCGTCAGGCACACCATGTAATGCGGCATAAATCACCTCTAAATAAACCAAACAATAGCGCAATGATTATACAAACAATAGCACAAGAATTACAAGAAATAGCGCATAAATATCAAAAAAAGAAAAACAATAACCCAAAGATTGACATATACAAAGAAAATACAGATGAGCACTAAAAAAACCAGTGTTTATTATTCCTATTATGGTAAATGCACGAGTTAGCTATCAAAAATACCTCCTAGAAGCCCCTCACGCAGCCTGTAAGCCGTTTTAAGCAACAAACTCTACCTTATCCACACAAATCCACTCTGAAAGTTAATTTCACTACCTGAGGGCTTTACAGTGCGAATTAACATCTTTTGAACTCACAACAAAATCACACCGTAACGCCCATAACTGACACTTTTCCTATGAGATTGTGATTTCT
>NZ_JBFRRH010000063.1:0-1050 GCF_041472995.1 Vibrio sp. 10N.261.46.A3
CCGTGTGCGTTCTCAGGAGTCTTAGTAGACCAATGTGGCGGTGGTAGATTGCAGTCATACCAAGCTAGAACCGCGCCTTGTCGGTCAATATCAAAGATCAGATAAGTGACCAATTTCGGTTGGTTCACTTGCAGATACTTCTTCTTGATCGCTGTGATTTTGGGGCGTATGTAAGTGACACCGAGTTCATCGGTGCAATACGGCTTATGAGGAAGCGTCTCAATTAGATCGAGCTGAAGTGCATCGAAGTGATTATTAGCCACTCTCGCCTACACTTAGGCAGATATGATTTATTGGTTTTTGAAAGCTCATTAGGTATAATTATCCCATAGTGTATTGCCCCATGCTCTCGAAAGTCTGCCAAGATTATGACGAGGTTTGGGGCTTTCCTTTATCTAGCGTTTATCTTACCCCTCAATAGCTTACTCCGCAATTTCCCCTTAGAGCTTTTGCTATCAGATACAAAAAAGGCCGCTATAGCGACCTTTAGATAATCATTGCTCTATCGAAACACTGCACTTCGCACTAAGTGCCGTTATGGTAAATCGACCACCTTCGCACTTCGGTGAATTTTCTTTAAATTAATCAATATTGCGCATCTGGTTACGGTTTATTAGCAAGAAAGAATGAGGTGTAGTCACTGATTCTTCAGATCGAACAGTTACATATGACAATGGTTCTGCATCATCTGGGTCATCATACATTTCAGCCCACACCTCTTGAATCTCCTGCCAAACTGCTTTAGTCACTCTTCTTTGGTCAAAAAAAGATAGCAGTTCCCAACGATCCAGTTGAACCCACCCCTCATGCCATAATTTATCCATTTTTAATTTTAGTGCGTTTCTATATACAGCTTTCATTCCCACCAACTCCAACTTAAATTAAACACATAATTTCATTTAAACATTTAATTTAAATTAAATCCAGTTTTTATCTCTTTTTGCTCGATCTTTCCCGCAGTGATCTGCACCAGTAAAACTGGACACCAACCTAAGAGAGAAATGCTATCAAACCTCTCAAAAATCGGTGGTCATTATTCCTATTATGGTA
>NZ_JBFRRH010000064.1:0-104459 GCF_041472995.1 Vibrio sp. 10N.261.46.A3
GAAAAGAGTCGGTCATACTTTAAACGCTACAATAAGTGATTACTCATTGATCTGATCTCACCTTCACTTAAAAGTTCCAATTTATAATGATCTTGCCGTGATTGCAGGATAGATATCAATAGCAAATGTGGTTGGCTCTACGCCTGATGTGGTGCGGTGAAACAGTGGCTCATCATAGATATCTCTCAACCTTGCAAGTGCTTTACTCACTGCTGGTTGGCTTATATCCATGCGATTAGCAGCCCTAGATAAGTTCTGCTCTTCATAGATAGCAACAAATATAGGAATTAGATTTAGCTCGGTACTTTTCATACAGTTCCATATTAAAGAAGCAGGTTCCCCATAGTAGAGAACCTGCCGATTATGTTCGATGCGAATGACTAAAGTTTGCTACTTAGTTCTATCTTTTAAGTCTGGCAAGGCTTTAGGGATTTTCAAGCGAGCGGCAATTGAACGAGGTTTACTCTGGCTTGATTTGTCGTCGGGCAAGTTACGTAACCCTTTCCATAAACGAGTGAATACGTTTTTATCTTCACTTCCTTGTTGGAGGGCTTCGCTATCTTCTAGCCAACGCTTTTGCCCATTTGATTTACCATGTTGCGCTTTATTCAGTTCTAACTGAGAGGTTTCGTTTCGCAATTGACGGTAGATAAAGGTTCTTAATGCAGCCCAATTACCTTGCTTGAGTAAACGACGTAATACCAACCAACTTGGTGTTGGGCGATTTGCGTAGTAACGCTTAACGGAAACACTCGACGCAATGCAGACTAATAACGCCAAACCAACGGCAATAAACACCGACATGTAGGCTTTGATGAAAGATTGGACTGTGTGTTTGGCTTCAAACACATCCCCTTTTATCACCACGCTTTCAAGGCGTTGATTTTTGCTGTCCCACCACTGAAATGAAAACTCTGGCAGCGAAAACTCACCACCTTGTTGAATCACATATACCGTCTCTTCAACTCGGCTTGAGCGATAATCACCACGTTCTTGTGTATCATCCAAACGGTTGGGCTGTGGGTAAGCTTGGAACTGCTGAGTGGACTCATTGGTTAGCACGTCTGGCAGCAAGACAGACAGGCTGTCTTTTGCCTCAATCGTGATAGTTCGAGTAATGGCATCGCCAACTTTTAGCTCTTCACTTGAGCGTTGCCATTGCTGCTCTACATCGACTTCTGTCGCCGAAAACCAAGGCGTTTCATTATCGAGTAAACCTGAAGGCAACGAAGCTTCAAATTTAATCGGCTGCGTGTAAAGCGTGCCACCAACGTTTGAACCATCAGGAGCAGAAACTTGGATACGAACCGGAACGGTTGGAATGACAAACTCGCCAGAAGTCATCGGATAAAGCGTCACTTCCCAACGCTGACGTGACCATGTAGTACCACCGACTCTTTCTGTGTAGTTCGTCGCGAGTTGATTACGCTGCTTAGCGATCACGTTAGGGATTTCGATACTGCCAATTCGAGTGCCACCTGTTAACCAGCGCGGTGTCGCCACCTCAATGTTCAGAATGACCTGCTCATTTACGCTGACTTTGGTAGGCATTATTTTGTCGCCCGACTTGGGTTTCTCACCTACCCAAGCGATAAGCTCAACGTCACCACTTTTTTGCAAATCGAAGATATCGGCAGCAGAAGCAACAGCAGGAAAAAACCAACTCAACATAAGAGTCATTGACAACAACCATGGACAGGCTGTGAATCGCGTTCGCTTTGATTGAATCGCTTCAAGCGCTAAATCGTATCGACTCATTGTGCTTGCTCCTGTTTTGGCGTCTGTTCGATAGACGGTGCAGGGTCTCTTAATTGAATTTGAAATTTCGACTTCAAGAAGAACTTAGGATCCGCTTCGACGCGTTTTAACCACTTGTCGGCAAGCTCTTGGCTGCCCAAGATTTCATTGGCGTTAAGCGTTTCCTTGAGCATCAATTCCGCTACCGTTTCTTCTTCAGCACCATCACCCGTTCGCGGCTGATCGTCTTCGAGTTCTAAAGATTCTTCAGGGCCATCTGTGGTTCCAGACTGACTTTCACTGGTTCGGTTAACCTCTTCAACAATCCCACTAAGCACTGCAAGATTGTTCTCCACATCCGTTCTTAGTTCTGGTGAAAGATCCTGTTTCTCGCTTAGTGATTTCAATAAGTCTCGTGCGGCAAGGTATTCACGCTGCCTAGCTAACGCACTCGCTGCATTGTATAAACCAAGGTCAGTTTTGGTTTGCAAGAACGCACTGTGAGCGAGCTTAAAATCACGAGCATAGTAATAAGCCGCGCCCTTTCGCATTGGGTCAGTAAAATGTTTGGCCGCTTGAAGGTATTCTTTCTGATTCAACAAACGTTGACCTTGTTGGTCGGGCGTTAGCCATAAGTCCCACCACCATTGAGCGGTCTTATCCCAAGCCGTAAGCGACTCCACCACAACGGGTTTCTCTGCGGTTAGGTTAACGGTTTTCGCCAAAGTACTTGGTGAATAAATACTGCCTGAAATCACTAGGCCAACGACACACCACTGTACCAACCATCCTTTTCTGAACCACAACAACATGATGATCGCCATTGGAATAAGCAGACCATAGCCCATGTCTTTCCACGGCATAGAGGATTCGCCGTTAAGCTGCATGTTTCTTTCAACCGCTCTGTTCAGTTGTTGGATATCCGAATCATCAACGGTCACCTCAATTACTCGACCACCGGTCTTGTTTGCTAAATTGCGCAATGAATCTAGGTCGACAGGGTTATCGCTCACCACATCGCTATTTCCGGCAGCCAAAATCAGCAACTGATATGGGTTTTCGTTAAAGAAGGTTTCAAAAGCTCGCGTCGTACTTGGATTCACACCATCTGAGACTAAAAGCACTGACGAACCTAACTCACCAGACAGTTGCTGATTTATGAGTGGCAGCGCTTCTTCTGCTGATTTACCTGAAACCGGCATGATGTCAGGTGTAATAGCCGCAAGAAACGGTTCGAATACCTTGCTGTCTTGCGTGACGGGCATCGCCACGTGTGCGCTGCCTGCATAAACCACTAAGCCCGTATTACCGCCTTTGCGAGCGGCCAATAAGTCTCTAATTTTCTGCTTAGATCGTTCCAAGCGACTTGGAGGCAAATCTTTAGCAAGCATAGATTCACTGTTATCAAGCACAACCAACATCGACGCTTTGTCTTCACCAAAAGGCGATGCTTCACGTTGCCATGTTGGGCCCGAGCAGATAATGATGGCGATAGTCACAATCACTACCAATAGCTTCAAAGGTAACTGCTTGCGCCAGCCTGTCTCGCCAATGGTCAATGCATCACGTAAATGTGCCGGTAGAATGTCTTTCCACGTTGGTTTGGTCTCTTCTCTCCAACGAACCCATAACAGGAAAAACATTGGGATAAAGGCCAACAACCACAACGGTCGGATAAAATGAAACTGGGTAAAGAACTGTTGTATCGTGAGAGAATCAGGCATCAGTCTCTCCTTTCAAATTCTTAGCCGAAGAAGCGAGCAGCGATCTTCGGCGTATCGTTGCTAAGCTGAATGCGGTCAAATACATCACAACAACAATCGCCATTAAGTAATGGTGCAGTCCCTGTTTAGGGCGATAAGTGGTACTTTCATATAACTGAGGTTCTAGCTCACCAATCTGAGCGTAGGCTTTGGTAAGTTCGTCGCGGTTAAGCGCTTCAAAGGCTTCGCCACCTGACTCTTGAGCCACACGTTTGATGGTTTCCATATCCAAAGCCACTTCACCAACGGTTTGTGGGTCGCCCATTGCAATAACGTGAATTCGAACGCCCTTAGCCTTAGCGACTTTTGCGGCATCGATAGGTTCAACAAAGCTTCCCGTATCATTACCGTCAGTTAATACGATCACGACTTTCTCTTTTTCGTTGGTATCGACGTTTGAATCTTGAGCGGCAGCACTTTGCTTTTCACTCTGTTCAAACACCTTGATCGCAAGGCCGATTGCATCGCCCAAGTGGGTACTTTGCCCTGCCATCGCGACATCGGTTTGATTAAGCAATTCAAGCCATACATCTTGGTCCGCGGTAAATGGTGTTTGTACAAACGCTGCATCACCAAACAAGATCAAACCGAGTCGGTCTCCTTTTCTGGTTTTCGCAAAGTCGGCTAACACCTCTTTGGTCGCATCTAAACGAGAGATTTTATCGCCTTGTTTAGAGGTAAAATCTTGCTCCGCCATTGAGCCAGACAAATCGACCACCACCATCACATCACGACCCAATTGTTCACGAACCTGTGGCTCTCCGAGAATAGTTGGTTTCGCTAACGCACACACGACCAATACCCAAGTAATAATGAGCGTGGTTCGTTGCCACCAGCTTGGCGTTAACTGGCTTGCACCTTCTGACGGTGCTTCCCCAATCGCTTCAACCAATTCTCGAAAAAATGGCACCTTAATCGCCATTTGCTTAGTTCGATAAGCTGGCACCACAAAGTAGACCAACAACGGCAGAGGCAGCGCGATAAACCATAGCGGGTGCGCAAATTCAAAGCTGGCAGATAAAACATCAAACATTGTCTTGCCCCTCAGCCGTTACCTGTACATTCGGTTTTGTTTGTACATCGAGTTTATGAAGCTTTAACCACATCATCGCGGTTTGAATCACTTCTAAACGCTGTTCAAAGCTCAAACGCACATTAGGGTCAATTAAGCTCTGCATCCATAATTCCGAAACTTCATTGGCAAAGAACGCATTGCTGTTTTCACTGGTGTTAGCACTAACAGGCAGGTAAGCGTTCAAACGGTCCACATAAGCTTGACCAAACAACTTAGCATTGCTGCTGTCTAGGTAGCGAAGCACCACTTTCAGTACCTTGAAGGTTCGTTCGGTTGAGTTCTTGTCTCTTGCATCCAATACCATGAGCTCTTGAAGCGCTTCTTTACGATAACGGTTATTCCACCATCTCTGCGCCAAACGATAAGCCAGATAGATAGCGACCAATAACAGAATAACGCCGAGGATCTTCCAACCAATGGTTTGCGGCATCCAGCTCACACTCTCGGGAATGGCGACATCGTGCAGATCGCGAAGAATATAAGTACTTGGAGGCGTATGTTCAACGGCCATCTAGCGCCCTCCCACCAGCTTTTGCAGCTGTGATATGTGATTGCCCGAGGTGTCTAATTCGATATAAGGAAGGTTTTTCATCGCCATCAATTTAGCAAGCGACTGCTTCTGGAGTGCCGCTTTTTGAGCAAGGCTTTCACTTGCGAGGTTAACCTTAGATTGGCTATCCAGATTAAGTTGAAAGCGACCATCACCCACCACCCAGTTTGCGCTTGCCAAATCTTGAGGTAAAGATTGTTCTAATGGATCGGTGACCATAATGGCTAAGATGTCGTTGTGTTGTTGCAGTTGTTTTAGTCGGTCAAGATGTTGCTCTTGGCAATCTCGCCAATCACTAATAAAGATTAAGGTCGATTGCTTTAATCTCATTCGTTTTATCAGTTCAATCCACTGGCTAAACCCAACACCTTGGCTGTCGCTCACACTGACACCTAAGCTTTGATTGGCTTTGGTAAGATGTTTTAGCTGAGCCAATAAGTCCGATTGAGAACGCTGCGCTTTGGTATGAAAGAGCTTTTGATGTGAGGCTAAAACGAAGCCGACACGGTCACCATCTTTCAGCACTCGCCATCCACACAATGCTGCGACTTCAGCGGCCACAACGGATTTCATGGTATTTTGAGACGCAAAGAACATCGAGCTGCGCTGATCAACACAGATCATCACATTACGGTCTTTCTCTTCGGTATAACTACGAACATGAGGTTTACCTGTTCGCATCGTGACTTTCCAATCAAGGTTACGAATGTCATCACCAAGTTGATAGTGACGTAGCTCCTCGAAATTCAAGCCTCGACCACGGAACAATGAATTGTGTCTACCCGAAAGCACGCTGCCCGCCTTTAGGTGAGGCAGTAGAGAAAACGACTCAGCTTGAGCCTGAATTCGCACTAACCTTGAGTAATCACAATACAGTCGTGGATCAAGGCCTTGCGATTTGGGAGCTTGTGTTGGCTTCGCCATAACGCCCCCTAGTTATCCAATCTCAACATTATCAAGCAGTTCTTCAACCACTCTTTGATGGTCAATACCATCGGCCAATGCATCGTAAGACAACGAGAATCGGTGGCCTAATACGGTCGGCAACATGGCACGCACATCGTCCAACGTGACGTGGTCACGCCCTTGCAACCACGCATAAGCGCGAGCGCATTTATCCAATGAAATAGAAGCACGCGGGCTTGAGCCAATCTCAATCCACTTTGATAGGTTTGATTCTGGGTAACGCTCTGGCTTACGAGTCGCCATCACCAAGGCCACGATGTAGTTCTCAACTAAATCGGAAACGGCAATGTCTGGAAGTTGGCGGCGAGCCTCAAGCACCAACTCAGGTTCAATATGCTCTGGAGTGACTAATTCCGAACTGGTCTCGCTGCCTAACTCTTCGCTACGCACCAGTCGAATAATGTCACGTTCCGCTTCATCTTCTGGATAATCGACCGTCACTTTCATAATGAAACGGTCCATTTGAGCTTCAGGTAGTGGATACGTACCTTCTTGCTCAACTGGGTTTTGCGTAGCGAGCACCATGAATAGATCTGGCAGAATATGAGTTTGACCACCCACCGTAATCGTTCCTTCCGCCATCGCTTCAAGCAGAGCAGCCTGTACTTTTGCAGGCGCACGGTTCACTTCATCGGCTAATACAATGCTGTTGAAAATAGGACCCGGTTGGAAATGCAACTGAGGCTTGCCATCAAGCTCTTGATACACTTCTGTACCCGTCACATCAGATGGCAGTAGGTCTGGCGTAAACTGAATTCGACCAAAACTGGTGTTCAGTAGATTCGCCAGCGATTTTACTGAGCGAGTTTTCGCTGTACCGGGAAGTCCCTCTAAAAGCACATGGCCATTAGTCAATAACCCTATCACCAGAGCCCGAACGACGTGGCTCTGACCGATAACACTTTTCTCTGTTTGTTCAATCAGTTGGTTTATTGCTTGTTGCGCATGGTTCATAGGTCTTCCCTTAATTCAATCTGGCTGCGTACATCCTACTCACAAGCCCCATAACTATTAGTTATAAGCTCGATAGCCAAGCTCACCTCATCGCTTTATTTAAACCTAGCTTTCAATTGGTTAATGGCTTCCGGCGGTGCCACTTTGCTCAATGATGAAATACATTGCTCAAACGCCTTTGGTACGCCCGGTATATGGCTGTTTCGCGCCAACACTTCACACTGGGCATACAGGTGCTGTGGGTTGCGGCTAAATTGGTAAGCCTTATGCAGTGATTTACTTGCCGCAAGCACATCCGATTTTTCCAAAGCCAATCCGTACACATACCAATATTGAGGGTCGGTTTGTGCAGTTTCAGCGGCTTGTTTAAGGTAGTCCGTTGCTTGTTCGTAATCTTTCACACGAAGCAGAGACAGTCCTGTGCTGTATGGCAAAACACTCGATTTAGGCTGAGCTTCAATACCTTGCTTCAAGGTCGACAACGCTTTTGCTTCGTTACCTTGCGCTCGATACAGATCCGCCAAGTTGGCGTAGCTGTTTTCGAAGTAAGGCTCAATCTCGATAGCACCTTGATAGAACTCAATCGCTTTATCGTGCTGACCTAAATCGCGGTAAACGTTGCCTAGGTTAGTACGCCCAAACCCTCTGTCGGCATTAAATTGCTGTATCTCGATGTACTCTTCCAATGCAGGCTTGATTTGGTCTTTCTGCAGAGGATTCATTTCTCCCCAGTAACGCACTAATGCGCCTGCGGTTTCTGAACGAATCGATAATACCGGGTCTTTCAGTAGCGGTTCTAGAATCTGCCAACGGTCAGTGAATGGGAAGCCAGACGAGCCTTGCACCACACCCAAACGGATCATCTCGTCATCGTGTTTCACCGCTCTTGCCAGCGAGATAAGCGTATTCTTACCCGTATTACCGCCCAAACGTTCTAAGCTCGATGCTCGAATGATATTGCTTAAGCTGGAATCCTGAGCCGAATACGCCAACGCATCCTCTGCCCCTCGGTGCCCTATTGAGTCAGCATAAAAGGCCACGGCAAAATGCTGCTGATTACGATACTTAGAATCTGGGAACCATTCGCCGATTTGCTTATCTGCCCACTGGTCGGTTTGATCTTCATGACAGCTAGTGCACACGTTCGGCGTTTTAATGTGTTGGCTAATATCAGGACGTGGGATATGCCAACTGTGGTCACGCCTTGGATCCACCTCCATGTAAGTCGTCTCTGGCATGTGACAAGTGGTACATTGTGATGCTTCGGTATTGGCTTCGTGGAATGTGTGCTTTTCAGGCGTGTATTCCGATGCAATGTGACATTGGCTACACACGGCTTCTTCCGCAATTTTTAGTTCAGCAGTGTGGGGATCGTGGCAGTTAGTACATGTGACGCCTTTTTCAGCCATCACGGATTGAAGGAAAGATCCGTAAACGTAATCTTCATCGTAGATTTGACCATCGTTATGGTAAAGCTCAGGAGTAATTAAGCTCAAGCGATACTTATCAAAGAATGACCCGTTCACGTGGTCACCTGTTTCATTCAACTGAGTACGTCGGCTGTGGCATTGAGCACAGGTTTGAACTTGATTAGTATGGATGATGTCTTTTGGTTGCAGGGTTGAATTACCCTCTTGATAGATCCACTCTTTGACCGACTTCGACAAGTCGCGGTCAAATCCGTAATGCGCCGAGACTGGAGTATCCTTTCCACCATTGGCTTTGGCTTTCTGGTTATTTGCTAACAAGGCCTGTTCAACGTGCTCGCTTGCAGGGCCATGACACGCTTCACAACCGACATTAATCTCCGACCATGTGGTGTTGTAAGTATTACTTGCGCTGTCGTAGTTTTTCTCTAGGTTCGTAGAGTGGCAATCAGCACACATGAAGTTCCAATTTTGACCGCTGTTGGTCCAGTAGAATTCATCAGTGTTGGTCGTATCAGGATAGAGGTGATACCAGCGTTGGCCGCCTTCGCCCTCAGTGCGAGAATCCCAAGCGAAGGGAATTAACTGCACACGGCCGTCTTCAAACTCAACCATATACTGTTGAAGAGGTTCAAAGGCAAAGGTATAGCTGATTTTGAAATTTTTGAATTGGCCGTCTGGCCCTTCGATATTGACCCAGAACTCTTCGCCCTTGCGAAAAAATCGGTTGGGTTTACCGTCATGAGTGACTGTTTGATCGTTGAAATCGCCTAATACCGATTCGTCTGTAGCATGCTTCATCGCCATATCATGATGAGAACCCTCCCACGCTTCGACTTCTGCACTATGACAATCAACACACGCTTCCGAACCGACATACGTGGCTTTAGAACCGATAGGTAAAGCGTCAGAGCTAACGTGTGAAGCTACAGAGTTGGCCTTTGAAATATCAGAGTTGATATTAGGATCTTGCTCGTTGGCATAGGTGCTCAAACTGAACAGCGACAACATAAGTGGAGACAAGATTACGGATAATACTGCGACTCTCTGGTGTTTCAATCCGTTTACCAGTAAGCACAACCATGCAGACATAACATTCCTTGTTTTTATACATCCTCATGCTTAATAAGGTAGACGTAAAAACAACGAATTTACAATTATTTAGTGGCAATGAGCTCCATAGTTGTGACTCGTATTCACGACCGGGATTTACTCATCGATATGCGCATAAAAAAAGAGCTCCTAAGAGCTCTTCAATCTGTTCAGTTTCACTCAAACAATCACTTACTTGTTATGAGATTCCTGAAGTTTTTCCATTACCTGATCCAAACTAAAGCTCGCCGCTTTTTGGCGTGGCGGGTATTCAGCAAAGGTTTCTAGGAACTTGCCTACATACGCTTGTGCTGGAACGAACATATAAGCATGGTCTAACAACCAGTCGTAGTATGTGTTCGATGTAATGTCTGCGTTTTCGTATGGGTCCATACGCAGGTTAAACAGCTTAGGAAGACGTAACGTCACGAACGGTTCAGCCCAAATTTGCATGGTACCCGTTGCACGCTGCTCCATGAACACCGCTTTCCACTGGTTGTAACGAAGCGCCGCTAAATCACCATCATCGGTAAAGTAGAAGATCTCCGAGCGACGGCCTTTCTCTTCTTCACCCGTTAGGTAAGGCAGGAAGTTGTAACCATCTAAGTGAACCTTAAACGTTTTATCACCGGCAGTATGACCTTTGAGTAGTTTCTCTTTGATTTGGTCATCACCAGCAGCGGCAACGAAGGTTGGCATCCAGTCCATATGGTGCATGATTTCGTTGGATACGGTTCCTGGTTCAATCTTACCAGGCCAACGAACCATGGCTGGTACACGGTATGCGCCTTCCCAGTTGGTGTTTTTCTCACCACGGAACGGGGTTGTACCCGCATCAGGCCACGAGTTCATGTGAGGGCCGTTATCCGTTGAGTAGAAAACAATCGTGTTGTCTTTGATTCCCAACTCATCCACTTGCTTCAATAGTTGCCCAACGTGTCGATCGTGCTCAACCATACCATCAGCGTAGTTACCAACACCGGTTACACCTTTACTGTCGGCTTTCACGTGCGTTCTAAAGTGCATACGTGTCGCGTTCCACCACACGAAGAATGGTTTGTCCGCTTTCACTGCGCGATCCATAAAATCAAGTGCCGCGTCTAATGTTTCTTCATCGACCGTTTCCATACGCTTACGCGTTAGTGGACCAGTATCTTCAATCTTGCCATCAGCAAATGATTTGATAACGCCACGAGGGCCAAATTTCTTACGAAACTCTGGGTCAGTTGGATAATCTTCATTTTCTGGTTCTTCTTCAGCATTTAGGTGGTAAAGGTTGCCAAAAAATTCGTCAAACCCGTGTGCTGTTGGAAGGAATTCATCTTTATCGCCAAGGTGGTTTTTACCAAATTGACCTGTCATGTAACCCATAGGTTTCAGCATTTCTGCGATTGTCGCGTCTTCTGCTTGTAAGCCAATGTCTGCGCCCGGCAAGCCTACTTTACTCAAACCTGTTCGTAATACACTTTGTCCCGTAATAAAGGTAGATCGACCCGCAGTACAAGATTGCTCTGCATAGTAATCGGTAAACATCATCCCTTCTTTGGCGATGCTATCAATATTCGGAGTTTTGTAACCCATGAGACCGAAGGTGTATGCACTCACATTGGATTGACCAATATCGTCCCCCCAAATGACCAATATATTTGGCTTTTCTGCCGCAAAAGTGGCGCTGGACGCGGCCATCATTGCTGTACCCAAAATCGCTAATCGACGTTTAGCGCCATATTTCGCTGTCATAGAAACCTCTTCGTAAGTTATTTGCATCCTGCCCTACAACGTATAGTCCATTTTTTACACATGCGCGAGATTCCCTAAGCTATTAATCTTTTTGTCATTTTTATTGAGATACGGATACAGAAATCATCGATAGGGTTTACGCCAACAAACATGATAAGGATCACACATACAAACTAAGGCTTTATTCGAGCCACCCACTGGAACTGATATTAATCAATAGGTTACCTAGACATCATAACGATTGGTTATAAGCACTATAAAAGGACGGAACGGAATTTTGGGAATAACATTTGCTCATCGATGTGTTGTTCTAACGCATTAATCTTAAAAGTGAATCGGAGTCCTTATGGGTACTAAAATTAATAAACTGGCATTAGGTGTTGGCTTATTAGCAGCTTCTTCAGCGGCAACAGCAGCAGAAAAACCAAACATTCTTGCTATCTGGGGTGATGACATTGGTGTATTCAACATCAGTGCATACAACAACGGTATGATGGGTTACGAAACACCTAACATCGACCGTATTGCTAACGAAGGCGCACTATTTACTGACCACTACGGTCAACAATCGTGTACTGCTGGTCGTGCTGCATTCCTAACCGGTCAAGAACCTTTCCGTACAGGTCTACTGACTATCGGTATGCCGGGTTCTGACCACGGTATCCCAGATTGGGCTCCAACGATCGCAGATCTTCTTAAAGAACAAGGCTACATGACAGCTCAGTTCGGTAAGAACCACATGGGTGACCAAGACAAGCACCTTCCAACGAACCACGGTTTTGACCAGTTCTTCGGTAACCTTTACCACTTAAACGCGGAAGAAGAGCCAGAGACATACTACTACCCTAAAGATCCTGAATTCCGTAAGAACTTTGGCCCTCGTGGTGTAATCAAGTCGACTTCTGACGGTAAGATTGAAGATACAGGCCCTATGACGCGTAAGCGTATGGAGCACGCAGATGAGGAGTTCCTAGAAGAATCTCTAGCATTCATGGAAAAAGCAGTGAAAGCTGACAAACCATTCTTCATCTGGCACAACACGACTCGTATGCACGTGTGGACTCGTCTACAAGAGAAATACCAAGGTAAATCTGGTATCAGCATATACGCAGACGGCATGCTAGAGCACGATGACCAAGTGGGTATCCTTCTAGACAAGCTTGATGAGCTTAAGATCGCAGACAACACAATCGTAATCTACTCGACCGATAACGGTGCAGAGACAGTTTCTTGGCCTGATGGCGGCGCAACTTACTTCCACGGTGAGAAAGGTACAACTTACGAAGGCGGTATGCGTGTTCCTCAGCTAGTTCGCTGGCCTGGTACTATCAAACCGGGAACGAAGATCAACGACATCATGAGTCATCAAGACTGGATCCCTACTCTACTAGCAGCCGCTGGTGATGATAAAGTGGTTGAGAAACTTGCGTCTGACAAAGGTGCGACTTACAACGGTAAAAACTGGCGCGTACACCTAGATGGTTACAACTTCCTACCTTACTTCCAAGGTAAAGAAGAGAAAGGCCCTCGTGATAGCATGCTTTACTTCTCTGCAAACGCTGAGCTAAACGCAGTTCGTTGGAATGACTTCAAGATCTCATTCGCTGTAATGGACGGTAACATCACAGATGCTGTACGTTTCCAACCAAACTGGCCTCAAGTCGTTCACCTACGTGCAGACCCATTCGAAAAAGCACCGCATGAATCTGGCATGTACCTACGTTGGATGGCAGACAACATGTGGCTATTCGTACCAGTAGGCGGCAAAGTACAAGAGTTCATGAACACGCTACCTGACTACCCAATGCAGAACAGCCAAGTACTGAACCCTGGTAACTTCAACCAGAATGCATACATGCTTCAAGGTAAACTTAAGCAACTAGAAGCGGCAGCAGCGCAAGCTAAATAAGCCTATCTAGGCGATGCAAACTGTATAGATGTGTATTGCACTAAGATTTATAGCAAATACATAATCTAATACGAAAGCCGTGGTTACTCACTTGAGTGGCCACGGCTTTTTTCGTTTAACATCATTCGCCTTGAATTCAATTGAAAGAACTTCATCCAATTATCACTAAGACCTCCCCATCAACCCCCGCTAGATAACCACTCAAGCGATTTAATTTCCTACCTCTTATCTTGCAACATCACACATGCGCAACTAGGTTTATAAATAACACCTATCATTGGAAAGTGAAATGAGGGTGATATCAGAAGGATTCTGAGTTGCCATACTTGTCAAAACTAGATGGACTAATGTTATGAAAACGCCATATTTAGCAGGAATAAGCATCACTGTCATTGTCGTTTCAGTCGCCTTGCTAGTTTATGACGCGGCCTCTTCGAAAACGCACACTTCATTCGAACACCAAGAAAATCACGCCCATGAAAGCGATCATGATGACTCTCACGCTTCACCACACTCTTCTCATTCACAACACGCACATAAAACCGTGGCTTCAAGCCAACCCATATCTCCGATTCCAAATTCCCCCGAGATAAATCATGAGCTTGCCAAAATTGGTTGGGTGCTATTTAAAGACCCGAATCTTTCTTCTAATCGCAGTGTGAGCTGTGAAAGTTGTCATAGCCTGCAAACCAACGGCGCAGAGGTGATTCCTGTTTCGATTGGCGTAAACGGCGCAGGAATGAGAAATTCACTCACCGTTTTTAACGCAGTCTTTAACTATCGGTTTTTCTGGGATGGCCGAGTAAATAACCTCGACGATCAAATCGATGGCCCGGTGCACAACGTCGATGAAATGGATTCAAACTGGCAACACATTACGGATTATGTGTCTCAATCGGATACTTACATCAATTTATTCCAAGAACAATCGACGCCCATTGACGAAGCTTCAATTAAGGCAGCACTTATTGAATTTATGCAGGGGTTGACGACACCAAACGCCCCTTTCGACCTGTATTTACAAGGTGACAACGCAGCACTGTCTGAAACCGCTAAACGTGGTTGGGAAACCTTTCAAGAAGAAGGCTGCATTCGTTGCCACCAAGGAACCAATATTGGTGGCGGCATGGTGATGCGATTTGGTTACTTTGGGTTGTCGAAAACAGGAGCCGAGCGAAGTGAAGACCAAGGCCGTTTTATGTTTACCGCGCAACCACAAGACAAGCATCTATTTCGTGTTGCTAGCTTAAGAAACGTGGCGATAACCGCGCCCTATTTTCACGACGGACAAACCGCTACTCTAGAGGAAGCCATAAAGATCATGGGTGAAAGCCAACTCGGTAAAACGTTTGAAAAACAGACCATTAACGATATCAAAGTCTTCCTAGAAACCCTAACAGGTAACCGCCCTCAAATGTTATTGGAGTTTGAAAATGAATAAAGTCAGACTCGTCTTTTTGGTGTTTATCTCCCTGTTTGTTGTTTTGATCAGTTTTATCGTATTGACGTATTCAGAGCATGATAAAGTCTCGAAATATGGAGGAGCCATTCGTGAGTTGGGGCATGAGGTTCTGGAGATGCGCGACCACATAACTAACGCTGCGCTCACCGAGATTTCCAATCCTTACCAAATGTCTGCAGATTTAGTCACCCTAGAAAAAGAACTGCAAGCGCTCAGAGATAGCTATCAAGGTGAAAACATACACTCGACCTTCTTTCAACACCTTCCTACACTGGAACTGCTTGATCAATTCCATGATGCGTCTATGTCGAATGTCGATACACTAGACAAGCTCATTGGGCTCAGTGTCGCTCGTCAGTTCATTCTGCAATCCATGACTGAGCGACTCACGAATAGTCAGCCTACAAATAACAATTCTGGCGTAGAATCTGACTTCATCATTCAGAGTGAGCTCCTTGCTAGCGTGTTGTTTTCAAGCGTTAATATTCAACATTCAGGCGTAGATTCAGACTTGGCTAATCTTTCACAGACATTTGTCGAACTTAACCAGCAACATAGCCTTCTTTTATCTCAAGTTCTTGATTTACATAGCACTGAGTATATTGAGCACATAGAACATCAATTTACTGAGCTTCAAGAGCAACTCAAAAGCGTTACCGTTAAGCTGATCCTCACACTTGCGCTACTGACCTTGGTCTTCTCGTTCACCTTATTTATCCTCAGAATCTTCGAACTTAAGAGAAACAACCTCTCTTACCAAGAAGCCGCAGACAAAGCAGAAAGAGCCAGCAAAGCAAAATCTCTCTTTCTCGCGACCATGAGCCACGAGTTACGCACCCCAATGAATGGCGTATTAGGCATCGCTCAGATAATCAAGGAGGATTCACACAGCGAGAATACTCGTAAACACGCCCAAATCATCATCGACTCTGGTCAGCATCTCGTCACCATATTGAATGACATTCTTGATTTTTCTAAGGTCGAACAAGGAAAGATGGAGCTCGAATTAAGCCCCTTCTCGGTTACCGACGTCGTGACACACCTGGATAAAACACTGACGCCTCTTGCAGAAGACAAAGGCCTCGCTTTTATCATTAAAGACAATGTCCCAACCAATCTTCAGCTTATTGGTGATTCAGCACGTACGCGTCAGATACTGTTCAATTTAGCAGGCAATGCAGTCAAATTTACTGAGTCAGGAAAGGTCGAAGTAGAATTCTTGATAGCCCCTACTACTCCACCAAGCGTGAATATTTTAGTGACGGATACGGGTATTGGTATAGCAGAAGACAAGATCGACCATATATTCACGGCATTCGAACAAGCCGAACTATCAACGACTCGTAAGTTTGGCGGAACAGGATTAGGGCTTTCCATTGTGAAACAGTTAGTCGAACTGATGGGCGGCACAATCACAGTGGCTAGCCAGCTTAATTTCGGCACTCGATTTACCATCTCACTTCCTCTTGAAATACATGAAGTCGAAGGAAAAGTCGTCGAAAAAGAGACGCTTAAAGCAAATGATGTACTCGATAACTTGTCGGTATTGTTAGTCGAAGACAACAAAATCAATGCAATGGTAATTAGGAAGTTCTGTGAATCGATCAACTTAACCGTAGAGAACGCCTACGACGGCTTGCAAGCACTCGATAAGCTAGCATCAAATCAATACGACCTCATCATAATGGACAACCACATGCCCAACATGAGTGGTATCGAAGCGATTCAAAAAATCCGCGAAGAACTCAAGCTCACTACCGTTATTTTCGCCTGTACAGCGGACGTATTCAAAGAAGCTCACGATGAATTCATCGTTTCGGGTGCAGATTTCGTTCTCACCAAGCCATTGCAGAAAAACAGCTTACAAAACGCCATCAATGAATTTCATCACCAGTTTGAAGTCAACCGCCATAACTCCGCTAACGCACACAATCTTCCAAACAAGGCAGAAAGCAACGTAACCATATTAACGCGTCATCCTAAGAACAAACTGCCACTCACAGAAGAAGAACTGTCGCGTAGCCAATTCTTAGCCAACGATGAGCTTAAATCAGACGAAAAGCTCAAATGCTTAACTTCTCTCGTTGATGAGCTAGAAAACGAAATCGATGAGTTGATAGAGCTATTTTCAGACGCCAAACAGGATGACCTCTCCAGAACATTAAAGGCGGTTAAAGCGATTGCATCAAGGTATGAAATGAGTGAAGTATTCGAGCTCTCAACCGAGGCTGAAAAGGTAACGGAGAAGCACATCATGCCCGAGGCTGAATTACTTCAGCAACTCATCAATCGCTTGATGGTCAACAGCCATCAAGCAACACGCTTAATACACAAACTCCACCAGCAACGAAAAACGGGGTAAAAGAAGGTGTCATATGATATGGAATGTAAATTTACCTAGCACTGGCCCACATTTATTCTTAGCACTCGGTGCCACCATCATTTTTGTGGTCGACTGTCATGTACCTTTGGGCATTGCCATGGCCGTGCCCTACATTACGATAGTCTTACTCGCAGCCACAACGAAAGATCCACTATCAGCCGTGATGTGGGCTATTGCCTGCACCTTACTTACCTTATTAGGTTACTACTTATCTGGTAGCGGCAGCGAAACCTGGTTCGTCGCCTTCAACCGAGTCATTACCATCTATGCCATTTGGGTGGCGGCAATTATTCCTATTTATATCTCTTTACCTTCTCCTCAAGCCTCACTGGACGTCGATGATGACGTGACAGAGGAAAGTACAAGATCACGCCCTCACTCGCACAGAAACCGTACAATCGACACGTTCAAAAACTAGGCTTTGGTTAAGTTTCGGTGAATTTTTCCAAATCGAGACAAGGTAGCTTGAAATACTGCTTTATGCATGCGAGTGTAATATAACTCACCTAAATAACTGTATGACTATGAAAACATTACAATCCATTGCGCTGCTTTCCACAATTATCGCAGCGCCACAAGTGTTAGCTGACGTAACAATTGAAGTTCCTTCTAGCGCAGATGCTTTAGTCGAAGTCTTAGCTGTTAATGAGGCTAAACCTGATCTCGACGGTGGTTTCTTCTCTTCGAGCAAAACGATCACCGTTCCAGATGGCGTGAACCAAATCGTTTTCAAATATCAACTGGCTTTCAGCCAAGGTAACGACCGCGAGTTTGTCGATAGCGATACCATCATTGCTACTTTTGATGCGACAGACACAGCATTGACGTTTGACATGCCTAAGTTCCGTAACACCAACGAAGCGAAAAAAGGCCTTCAAAACTTAGATTGGAAACTGGTTGATGAAAACCAAAATGCAATCAGTGTTAAGCAAGATAAGCTAATCAAAGATGGCATGCAGATTGGTCGTAAGTACCCGCAAGAAGCGAAGGAATACAACCAAAAAGGCGGCATCGCAGCACTTACAGTAGGTGCGAGCGCGGGCGCAGCGGCTGCTGTAGCACAACCAGTAACGCTTCCAGCAAAGATTGACGGAAATGCAGCAAATACAGCTGAAGAGATGCTCTATTTCTGGTACGAAAAAGCGGATGCTGAAACCAAGCAGAAATTCAAAGACTACGTGAACAAGTAGCTCAATGGTCTTAATTTAAAAATGAAAGAAGCTGGCACACTGACAGCTTCTTTTTGTCTTCATCTAGATGATTTAGGCTTATAGAGATTAAGCAGACTCAGTCGATAACACTTTACCATCCACTTTAGTTGGCCATCCTAGCGCTTTATACTCAGCTGCTAGTAAATGGGCACAGCGGCTAGAAACCCTTGTTTTAATCCAGTCACCAAGTCCCAATACTTTATATTCCAATACAGCCATTTTCATAACAATTCTATTCCGCTCTAATTCAATTTATAAATCTAGAGTGAACATTATAGGTATTCTCTTTTGATGTATGTTCCTAAAAGAACACTGTGCATAATTTTTTCCGTTTGATATTGAAGTTCATACCTTAATATCAGCGACAGGATCTCGCATCATCAAATTCATTGGTGAAATACGCTCATACAAACCCTCAATGTCGGTGATAAACACCTTCCCTCTTTGGATCTTCACTAAGCCCTGTTGCTCTATTCCTTTGAGCACCTCATTCAATCTGGGTCTCGAGATCCCGGTAATGGTACTCAATTGAGTTTGTGAGATATTAATACTCACGGTCGCACCTGCAATATTGTTCTGGCGCGCCGCAAGTTCCAACAAAACGTAAATGGTTTTCTGTTCTTTTTCATGAATGGAGGATAAGTAAGCTTGCATCCAAATAGATTGTGCTCTGGTCCCACTGTGCAGCAGCCATTTGAATACCATGCACTGCTCTTCAGCCAGCGCTAACACTTTCTCGGCGGGAAACAGTACCATAGTGATAGGCTCGACCTCCTCTGCCACAGCGAAGAGGTTGTAGTTGGCATGAATAGTCAAAGCGCCTATCCAATCTCCCCTTCCGATCACACCACCGGATATGCTTTTCATAT
The DNA here is from genome assembly GCF_041472995.1 of Vibrio sp. 10N.261.46.A3. Classification (NCBI taxonomy): domain Bacteria; kingdom Pseudomonadati; phylum Pseudomonadota; class Gammaproteobacteria; order Vibrionales; family Vibrionaceae; genus Vibrio; species Vibrio sp. 10N.261.46.A3. Next base: position 19,139 of record NZ_JBFRRH010000064.1, read on the forward strand.
TTTCGGTAGAAAAGCAGATTCCCGCGGAGCCGCTGAGAATATAGAAAACGCCAGGCAGGTTTTGGAATTTTTGGGTAATTTCGAGGCTATGAACACTCGTTTTGAAAACAGCAATTTCGATTAGGCTATCGATCAATTCTTGCGGCAATTCACATGGCCACTCTATTTGTTCACTGATTGTTGGGTCTAACAACGCTGTATTCCTCCTCCGACAATCGCTAACTCTGTATCTATACAGCGTGGTTACTGTATCTCTACACTCCCTCTAAATGTAGTGCATCACAGCCAAGGTAAGCTGTTTTTTGCTAAATAAGATCATATTCTTTAATAAGTTAAGTTGTTCCTTGGTCTAACAATCGCTTGCAGCCAATATAAAAACGACCAACATATGTCGGTCGTTATAAGGCGCTATGCTTCAGAGTTTTGGCCGTCGAAATCTAAACGACAGATTACTCAGAATTAGTTTTAGTTTTAGTTAAGTAACCTAGAACAAGCTCTCGATATTGCTGCTTCAATGGCGCTTCAATAAAGCTCGCGTCTATCGCATTCAAACTAAACTGCGCTAGCTCCTGGCACGTCATCTCATGAGCTTGGCTCACCGCATTAAAGTTATCCGACATGTAACCACCGAAATAAGCAGGGTCATCCGAGTTAATCGTTACAGCCACGCCCTTTCTCAGCAGCTCGACAATGTTGTGGTCTTCCATCACATTGAATACGCGCAATTTAATATTCGACAGTGGGCACACCGTCAGTGGCATTTTAGTTTCAATCAGTTCTTCGATTAAAGCTTCGTCTGTCATGCACTGCACACCATGATCCACTCGACTCACGCTGAGCATTTCAATCGCATCGACAATGTTCTGAGCCGGCCCTTCTTCTCCTGCATGAGCCACCGTTAAGAAGCCCGCTTGTTTCGCTTGTTGGAATACACGCTTGAACTTCTCGGGTGGGTGTCCTAATTCAGAAGAGTCCAGCCCAACCCCGACGATCTTATCTTTATGCTTCAACACATCAGCGAACGTTTGAATGGCACTCTCTTCAGACAGATGTCGTAAGAAACAAGCGATGATTTGAGAAGAGATACCTAACTGTTTTTGACCACTTTCGAGCGCACGATGAATCCCGTTAATAACAGTTTCAAATGCAATACCACGCTCCGTATGTGTTTGAGGATCAAAGAAAATCTCAGTATGAATAACATTGTCGGCTTTACAGCGCTCTAAATACGCCCAAGTCAAATCATAGAAATCTTGTTCCGTGCGCAATGCATCGGCACCTTGATAATAGATATCCAGAAATGATTGCAAATCATCAAATTCGTATGCGCGTCTTAGTTGTTCTGGGGATGAATAAGGCAGATCAATGCCATTGCGTTGAGCAAGTTGGAAAAGTAACTCAGGTTCGAGCGAGCCTTCAATGTGTAAATGCAACTCTACTTTTGGGAGCCCTTGAATAAATGCGTTCATGTTTCACCTACTATGGATTTTAGGTGTGCACTTACTCTGAATAATAGACAGGATATTTTTGAACGCCATTACAAAGAGTAAGAACACAATTGTGATCTAAACCCTTCGTAATCAGCACTTTGCGGGAGCTGGTAGAGACCCCCAAACCATATCATTGGGGTTATACGAAGCAAACGGTTGCTACTATACAGAGTTCAGTGTGAATTTCACTAATCGTTTCTCGATAAAGCTAATAAATTACTCAGTAGCATTTCAGAATACTCGCCACACCTTATTCAGAACGACATTCTAATATTAGGTTGACACACTTCAGTTATTGCCGCTATTTTGTCTAAAACCACAAAAGACGGTCGATATGAAAAACAACCCATTCGCGAGCTTTGAGGATCTCCTCTCTCACCAAACCAACACTTTGACCGCATGCCAACCCAAAGATTTCGATAGCGCTTTTTTGTTACTGGCAAGAGAAGCGCTCGCTTGGTTTAAGCTCGACAGACTTACCCTATTTCCAAACTCAATGATTCTTCTGGATACAGGAAAAAGTATTTCCGTATCCCAAACAGATACTCCACCGCTTGAAATGGAACGCTTTCTAAAAGGCAATTATCTTGATTACCTTAAGCTTTTACGTTCAAAAGAGTGTTGGCAGTTGTTCCCTGAAGAAACACTAAAGAACCATAAACTCGACCCGTTACGTGTACTTTATGAAGAAGGTGCTCATTGGCATGGGATTGTAAGCCTTTCGTTGTTTGGTCAGCAGTGGGGAGCTATCGGCTTCTCACGGTTCAATCGTTACGATAAGCCAATTGAAGAGGCTGACATGAAGCGAATCAAATTGCTGAGTGATATCTGGCTCTGTTTTTGGCAGCATTCCAAAATGACGCGTAGTGTCACCAGCGATGAAACCAATAATATTAACGAGAGTGAAAAGCTATTATTGCTGACCAAAAGGCAGTGTGCGGTTCTGACTCAATTGGCACAAGGTTATACCGCAAAGCAATGTGCTGAGATCCTCTTTTTAAGCCCTAGAACCATTGAGTCACACAAATACCGCATGTTGGATATTTTGGAACTCGACAACCATACCGAACTGATTCAGTTTGCACTGCGAAATGGCTTTGGCATCGATAATCCATAGCGATATTATTAAAAGATCTGATAGTGACGAATGCTTATAAACACAAAACCCTCAAGCAAATAAAGTTTGAGGGTTTTATTAAAATGACTTTGTTAATTAATATCTTATTCAACTGTTTCAGTTATATCGAGTCACTTCGCCTTCATAGGTAATCTGGTCGTATTCTCGACATCAACAACATATCAATGTACTTACCGCCTTTGAACGTACTGAGTCTTTTTGTGCCTTCTAACTGAAAACCTACACGTTCATACAAAGCAATCGCGGCGTGGTTATCAGCATGAACCTCTAACTCAAGACACACGAGGTTAAGCCAGTTATCCGCCTGATTGATCGCTTCTTGCATTAACGCCTTACCGACCCCTTTACCATGCATATCCGGGTGAATAGCAATACCAAGACCAGCGCTGTGCCTGTCTCTTACCTTGGTGGTCATGAATAAAGTAATGTGACCCACTACTTTGCCGGATACTTCCGCAACCAAAGTGAAATGGTCTGAATGACCAAACAGTCGCTCCACTTGTTCAGAACTAAGATAAGGCTTTTGTGAGGTGTTTTCTGAAACTGAAGGGCGGCGATAAATATCGAAAATATCTTGGCTATCCGTTGCTTCTAAATGTCTAATTTGTATTTCCAAAGCGCTTCCTTATCCTATTATTTCTATCCATAAGCTAATTGTCATATTACGGATAGCAACGGGCACCTACAATCTTTAAAGGTGTAAGTGCCCGAAATAATTAAACAAATAGTAAGACTGAACTTAAACTTTTGCTTTGATGAGTATGTTTAACATAGTACGAATATCAGAATTTATAGTCCACACCCACACTCGCTAATACTTGCTCGGAGTTATAGAAATCGATATTAGAGTCTATGCTTCTTAGACCCAGTAAAGTAATGAACGCCCAATCTTTATAACCCATCAAACCACCAAACTCATACGCTAAAAAAGCACCGTATTCGCTCTCATCACGGGCTTTTCCATAGATTGGGTTCGCTTCATCGTACTGACGATCATGTGCATCCAACGTGACAACAAAACCGTGACGACCAATTTTCTTGGCGTAATTTAATTCAATACCGTAACTATCAAAGCTAAACGCTCCGCCTTCCGCATCAGAGTGGAAATACACCATGGATGGAACGAACACACCCGCTTGGTTAGCTAAGATGAAAGGGTATCCTGCTTTGGCATACACATAGATTCGTTCCCTATTAAGCAGTGCTATCTCTTCAGCAGATAGCCCCAATGAAGTCCCAGACAGCTCATCATCAACGTCGGACTCACCAATCGCGAAATCCGTTCGAAAGCCAGTGCCGCCTATGTTGGTCATTTGCAATCGCCCAACATTACCTTTTAAATCGGTTTCGTTTCGATTAACGCCAACCGCGTAAGGGTCAGACCAAGCCTTACCCGAGACAAGCGTAGGAAGAACAGAAAAATCCAATATGGTGCCACCAGAAAGTTGATATCGATAACCGATCTCAAACGCAATGGTACCTGTTGCAATATCCTCTCGTGTTGTACCCGCATACACTTGGTGAGTCAGCGATTCGCCAAAAGTATATTGAACAGTACCCAAAAATCCGAGTAGCCCTTGGTTTTCACTATCCCCTTCCTGGGTGTTGGTGGCTTGATTAGAATCTTGTTCAGTACTCAAATTACTACTGTCAGAGTAGAAACCGGCTAATACACTGAAGTTACCGCTGAAGCCTTCACTTGGAGCAAGGCCACTGTATGCAGGCATTGAAGCCAATGCAGAAAAGACTACTGGTAAAACAAACCTCATATTCACATCCATTATTTGAATAATTATCAAATAACTATAAGCATCAAAATGGAATTATAACAAGCATTTAACAATATAAATTTATTCGCTTGCCGCAGTCGATATCGTTAACTATTCACTCAAAGACACAACAAATTGATCTATCACGATTGGGCTTTCGTAATACCTCTCGAAAATAACGGACAAAACTCAAAGGAAGACAATATGTTTAATAAATTAATCAAAACCATGTCAGTGCTAGTTGCGACGCTTCTTTTTACGGCTTTTGCTCACGCTGATCACCACGGAATGAAGAAAGACATCGTTGACGTAGCGGCTGAAAACGGCTCTTTCAATACCTTGGTAGCGGCAGTAAAAGCGGCAGGCTTAGTTGAAACATTGAAAGGTGATGGTCCCTTCACTGTGTTTGCGCCAACGGATGAAGCGTTCGCTGCACTACCAGAAGGAACGGTTGATATGCTGTTGAAGCCAGAAAACAAAGACAAGCTGATCGCAGTACTGACCTATCATGTGGTGCCAGGAAAAATAATGGCGTCTGAAGTGATGAAACTGGATAGTGCCGTAACAGTGCAAGGCGAAGCGGTAATGGTAGGGATGGATCACGGTAGCGTCATGATCAATAAAGCCGAGGTCGTGATGGCAGATGTTGAAGCGAGCAATGGTGTCATCCATGTGATCAATGGTGTGTTACTGCCTAAATAGCAAAGACTAACCCAGTCCAAAGGTTCTTAGAGGGTGTGACAGGTTCACACCCTTTTCATGTTTAAATACCAAGTAAAGATAGGTATCAAACTAGCCGAGCCTGCCTTTAGATAAGCAAGAACCCTCATTACATAAACAAGCGTCCGAATATCAGAAAGGCCGCCATCGATACCACCTTCGTGAAGACCACCACCCAGATGCAATCACCAATACTAGAGTGCGTCGCTTTCCCGAGTAGGAACACAAACAGAATCAACCCTAACACCCAGCCCACTGTTGGAATCAATGACACCAAAGCAACGATTACAGCAATAGTAAGAAGGGATTTAAAATCTGCGACCACGAATGACATTTTAGAGGCGATGTACATGCAACATGCGGTGATTAGTGCGTCCATCACAAACGCTAAAGCTTCAATTCCCACTTTTCTTCCTTCACTGATATTAGTTGAAGTGAATATTATCTCTAAAGTGATGATTTTTCTTGAATAAGAGAACAAAAAGCAGGTGAAAACTGTATCAAAAATGAGATTACCGTTCGTCTGAAAGCACAGGTTTATTTGCTCGAGTCTTCTAGGCCTTTGACCAGCGCTCCCGACCGAGTCTGATTTGCTTTTTGATAGGAATCAAAGCCATCTTCGCGTTTACCTCCGAACAAACAAAGAAACGAGTTGATAACGAATGAAAAAAATGAGATGACGACAACAAAGAGAGGAAATAGCCCCGATACCCCAGCATCTAAGGCAAGAACGCCAACAGCGAAGGACAACATCGACACTAATGTATATAGTTTAGATCTACTCACATGACTCATGAACAACACTCCTTGTATTCACTCAATGTTTAGATTAGACAAATTATCTTGCACACAATTTGAACTCATCGACAATATCAATAGATCAGGAAAAGTTATCCTTAATAAGGTTCATTAATATTTCAAACTCGATGTCTGTATCCCTAAGAACACGAGTCCACCGATTCAGCTGCCTTGTCCATCTTCAACTATCTTTTCCATCACGTAATTGGTCAGCTTTACGCCACGCATTTCGACTTCCTGTTCGTTAACCACCTTAAAGCCAAGGTGCTCATAAAAAGGTCTTGCGGTAATACTTACTTCAGAGAAATATCTCGATACGCCACGAACTCGACCCACAGTGAAAACATGTTCCATCAAGGCTTTTCCTACACCTTTCCCTTGGTATTCGTGGTGACAGAAAAAGTGATCAATCAAGCCGTTGGGTTGCAGATCAGTATAACCAACAACGCAACCATCGAGCTCAGCCACAAAGGGTTGTAACCCATTCATACGCTTTTGCCATAATGCAAAGTCAAAGCTACTGGGTGCCCAAGCTTCGACTTGCTGTTGAGAATAATCTCGAACATTGACGTTACGTACGGTATGAAAGAAGATCTCCCACAGTGCTCTATCATCACTCGCTTGATAGTTTCGAATTCTAACCACGACATACTCCTTTTTGTCTTAAATCCTTTCAGAGGTGCAAATAAACAGCTAACTCAGCAAGCTTTATAACCTAACAGCCTCAGCTCTAGAGCAAGATATCAACGATAAAACACAGCGAGCCAGATCGTCACCATATCTTTATCTGTGCCAACAACCTTGTGCTTTTCTCTCGCAGCAATGTTGATGTAATCCCCTTTAGACAAGGTAACAACGCGTCCATCTTCAAACTCGATGACGCCTTGACCTTCAATCACCATTACCCATTCATTCTCATCTTGATCATACCAACCCTCTTCTGGTGAACTGTGTCCATGCGACAATATTCTTTCAATTCGAACACTGTCGTTGGCAATCAGGTCATTGAATATCTCATTGGGTATTGATGAAGGAACATCACTGTAAATGTTTGGCATCAAGCTCTCCTAGCTAGCATTGAATTGATTAACAACTTGGGCCTTAACTGCACTGTAAACCTAAGCAGCGGCACTCTTTTTGAAGTAAAAACGGTAATAGCCCACCAAGTTACTGCAGATAAACAGCGCCTCCATAACAACCGCTGTAGGCGAGCCAACTAAGTAATTGTGAACCAACCAAAAGCTGGTTCCGATGATCATCAATTCTCTTAATCGACGGTCATCTTTATTGAAGGCAGCAAAGGTTTGAAATACGGAGGCAAAGCAACTCAATATGCTGGTCAGCCCCGAATAAGTCACAGCGGTTGCGACCACCGACATCGAGCAGAACAAATATTTAAACTTAGACGAGGTAGAAAATACGCTCGTCAAATAGCGAATCGTGGCAATCGTCATTAAGCTCGCCGCTGTCCATTGTTCGAGAAGGATAAAGTGACTCGAAATAAGAACGCCAGCAAAGAACAGACAAGTGACGATTTTCTTCCTTTCCTTGAATTGGAATGACAGAAGATCAAAACAAATGGCTATCGCGACTAATACTTGAGAAAGATAAAAGGCAGACACGGTGATTCCTTCAATAATACATTACGCCCTAGCCGTCTCTTTTAACTGTCAACAGTCGAATAAAACGTACTAGGCGGTTCCAACTAAACAGGGGGAACCTGCTCTCTAAAGCTTCGATAGAGACCTAAAGCTTCAACACGCCACTAATCACAGTGGTCGCAGAGCCGATTAACTTTATTCGCCCATTAGCTAAGAGCTCTGTCGACATATAACCACCACGACGAGACGCCTGATAAGCACTGAAACTGCTTTTGTTGAGCTTTTCTGCCCAGTACTGCGTCAATGCGCAATGTGCCGAGCCGGTAACAGGATCTTCATTAACCCCAACCCAAGGTGCAAAGTAGCGAGAAACAAAATCAAGTTCCGTATTTGATGCCAGCGCTGTCACCACAACACCTCGCCCTTGAATACCTTTTAACGCATCAAAGTTTGGTGAAAGCTCTAATAACATTTGTTCGTTGGAAACTTCGATTAACTGCTTAGAGTCAAATTCTCTGAATGAAACGACTTGATGCGGCTCTAAACCTAGATGTTCAAGCAGCGAGAGGTTGGGTTCAGAATGTGATGACAGTTTGGTGCTAGGGAAATCAAGCTCGATAGACGATTCACAAACTGCGGCAGATAACTCCCCAGATAAAGTGTTAAACACGACCTTATCACCTGTCTCAAGCAATCCTTGTTCTTTCATTACATGAACCATTGCCAGTGTGCCATGCCCACACAGCTTCACTTCGACTTCGGGAGTGAACCATTTAAGCGTCATCGTGTTGAGCGCAAGAAAAGCCGTTTCGGATACCGCCATCTCTTCTGCGATTGAAAACATTAACGACTCATCCAAGGGCTCTTTAGAAATACAGACCCCGGCAGGGTTCCCTTTAAACGCTTGAGTTGTAAACGAATCTATTTGATATATCTCTAAATCCACAATGGCTCCTAAATGCACAACGTTCCCCAAATCGACAATCATGGCTCGTTGAGACATAACCTAGATACTGCTGACCACAATAAGCACAAATACCTTGTGCTACAAGTCTTTAGAAACAAATTTATAGATACTTACTCAGAAACAAAAGAAATGACAAACAAAGAGTTATGCAAAGAATTCGTGGATTAAGCAGAAGGTTTAATATCGGGCAAACACTAGATAAAACGTATCAGACAAGGTAGAAAACATACACACATTCGCGGCACATAGGCATTGTATCGTGCCACAAAGGTGAGGTTACTCAGCAATGATGACTCAAATTGAATCTACTGACGTACTAGCGCAGATTTCACAATGGTCAAGCCAAGTAGCCCCAGCATGACTCCTGTCACTTTATCAATATAGTAAGCAACACGTGTAAACTCTCGACGAACTTTAGGTGCCGATAAAAGGAATATGATCGCCGCATCCCATACAAATACAACCACCGTCATCCAAATACCTAACCCCAACTTAAACATGAAGCCAATGTCATTGTTCAACACAACCGTGAATAAACTCAAATAGAACAAAAGGTTTTTGGGATTAAGGATTCCTGATAGAAAACCCGTGATGAATTCTTTAAGAAAAGTCGTTTGGTTGAAGCTACCTCCTTCGGTAACATCCATATTGCTGTAATTACATTTCTTCGCTCTTATCGCTTGCACAGCAAGATAAACAAGAAACACACCACCAATGATCTTCAGTACAATCATAACGGAAACGGATGCCGCTAGAATCGACCCTACTCCAACCAAGCACAAAGCAATATAAACCGCATTCGCACTGGCAATACCGAATGCAACGCCTAGTGCTTTTCTTCCCTTATTTCGAACAGCACTCTTCACTACAATCACAAAGTCTGGTCCGGGGCTCAACAACGCCAAAAAATGAGCAATCGCCACGGTAACAAAAATCCCAACTAAACTTGCATCCATAAATCAATGTCCTTATTGTGAAATTTAATGCATTATTATCGCATAATTAACTTGTAGTTGGTTTTTTGGTTCATAATTAATGTTTCGATACTAAGAGAATCAGACGGGCAACACGTTTTCATAAGCCTCGTAAGGTAAAGACGATCTAATAACCGACTTTCCAACATTTAGTTCAGATAGTTAATCCATTATTTTGCCTAGCGATCTCATAACCAAGACTCATTTTCCTTCTATTTTGGTAATTAAAAGTCTGTGTTCGCATGCATTGCATTAGGTTGTACTAAAATAAGAGCCGTAAATTTGAATCATGTCGCAGATTTTGGGCTACGATTTAGTTATCACGTACGAAAGGGAATCCGTCAGTGAAAGCGTTTTGCGTATCAATACTTGCGTCAACATCCTTTTTGGCTAGCCCTGTATTTGGCCAGCAGCATGATATTTATCTCTACAATTGGGATGAATTTTTATCTGACAGCGTCGTTACCCAGTTGAGTGATACCTACGGCATCTCACTAAAGCAACAATTCTTCTCTGATGAGTCAATAAGGGATGAGGTTCTATTAAGCGAGCGTCGAGGCGCTTTTGAACTGGTCATCGTCGAAAGCGTAAAACTTAAGGCATTAGCCAAACAAAACCTGTTCCATAACCTAAGTGACTTACAACAATCCATTGAAAGCAATTTTGATCCCAGGTGGGCGGATGGATGCGGTGAATATGGTATTCCTTACGCTTGGGGAACATCCGGTATTCTTTATCGCAGTGATAAAATCTCCGCCCCAGAATCTTGGATGGCCATTCTTGAGCCCGACTCCAAAGTCAGTGGCCGTATAAGTATGTACTACGACCCCACCGACTTGGTAAGTACTGCGTTATTGGTCAATCAATTTGACCCATTTACCAACAATGAACAAGAACTTCGTGTTGCTTACAAAACGCTACAACTGCAGAAGCCACACCTTGAAAGCAATGAGTATGTCATCGACCACATCCACCAGCTTGAGCGTCTAGCCAATATCGACCTCGCCTACGGATATTCAGGTGACAGCTATGTGCTTAATGATGCTGAACCTGAGGCATCTTGGGCCTACACAGTTCCTCAAGAAGGAACGACCTTATGGCTAGAGTGTATGGCCGCAATTAACAACGGAGAGCTATCTCCACAGGCAACCACAATCCTCTCCTTCTTATCGCAACCCGAAATCGCCGCTCAAAACGCAATGGATTCATGGTTTGCAACGCCAAGTTCAAAAGCAAAAGCACTCACTTCTCAGGAGTATCAAAACGACCCCGAGCTTTTCCCAAGCAAAGAGGTATTGGATCGCAGCTATCTTTATCAGCCGTTAGAACCCAATAGCATTCAAATTCGCAATCGTATTGTCGACAGTTTGAGATAACTCATGCCAGTATTGAAGAAGCTCTATTTTGTACTTTTACCCACGCTACTGTTGGTCTTTCTGATCGCAGGAATCGTGTCATACAACTTCGCGTCAAATCACGCTAAGCATATGTACCTAGACAAAGTGCAATCTGATGTGAATACCGCTTTAGTCGCTGCAGAGTATGAGCAACTCGGCTTATCCTTACTGGTCAAAGATATTGGGTCTTCGTTGCAGTTTCTTCGCTATATTCAAAACCCAGGCGACTACACGACTCTATCGCTATTGGAGAAACGAGTACTTCGTGTATTAAGCCAGAATCACGTCAATCAATTTGGACAACGCAATGTTTATATCGTGGACCCTAAGTTCAAATTAACGCTTTCGACTCTCAGAGCCGATCCTTTCGAGGGGCTAAAAATCCCTGACAAGATTTACGAAAGAGTCTTCGACATATACACCTCGTTAATCAGCAAGAAGGAACTCTCCTACGAAGGCTTCTCTTATATCTCGATTAGTGGCGAGCTCAGATATTCGTATGTTGCGGCAATTGACCCTTACCTCCTTCCTCAAGATAAACGTGCAAGTAACAGTTTAAATCGCTACATCTTGATTGCTGACGGACCTCTGATACAACTCTCTAGCTTATTAATCAAATACAATGACGATGACAATATTCAGTTCTTAATCGAGCCATCCTCAGACGCTGCCAACATCGAAAATACCCAATTCGTTATCAAATCAATTGAGCAAACCCAAGATAATATCAATGTGCAGATGACCAGCCGACATCTCATCGCGCAAGTAAATATTCGAGAACAAAAGTTCAACCATGAGAAAGCCATCATCGCTAAACAAACCTTGTTGGGCGGCTTTGGTACTCTCTTTACGATCATGTTAATCGTACATTTAGTGGTGCGTTACCAACTTGTGCGCCCGCTTAAAGACTTACTGCAAGAGATATCGATCGGCGGGCTCAAGCTTAGGTATTTCAAGCGTTCATCGGGGCAAAGTGAAATTGATGGTTTAAAGAACGCTTACATTGACTCATTAACAGAATTGAAGTTCGAAGCCGAATTCGACCAACTCACCAAGCTAGCCAATCGACGCTCATTCATCCGACACCTTGATGTACGCCTCAAGAGTTCAATGAACCCACACTGCTATGTGGTTTGTTGGGACATCATCGACTTCCGTAAAATCAACGATCTCTACGGTGCAAAAGTTGGTGATAATGTACTAATAAGCTTAACTAGAGTGCTGAGAGAAACTCTACAAAACCAACAGTCATCTTCCGGTTTCAGTTGCAATGACTACTCCATAGCAAGGCTTGGGGGGAATCAGTTTATCGCCATTTTAGAAATGGATAAAAACCAAGTGATAAACGAAGAAATAGAGAACATCAATAATACGCTGACTAGCACTACGTTCCTTGATTACTATGGATTTAGGTTATCACTCGCAACAGGTGTTTTACCGCTCGACACACCAAAGTTTGAAGAAATTTGGCACCGATGTATTGATGAGATGTTGCTCCGTGCAAAATCTCACAATGATGGAGAAAGCCGTATTGTTTATGGCGAGGAGTTATTACACACGTTAGAGAGACACGACATTATAGAAAAAAGGCTTTTAGAGTGCTGTGAAAGTGATAACTTTGAACTTCGCTTTATGCCTATTTTCAACGCTAAAACACTTCAGGTAGATGGCGCTGAGTGTTTGATTCGTTGCCCTGCTTTATTTGACATAAACGCGGGTCCAGACGAATTCATACCTGCAGCAGAGAAGAGTAACCTCATATCTAAACTCGATATGTGGGTTATTAGCACCGCTATCAAAAGCTATAAAGAGCTCTCAGAAATCCACAAGTACAAAGGTACCTTATCCATTAACATTTCAGCAATGGAACTCTACAACCGAAATTTTTCCGACAATATTCGTAAGGTTATCGAACGGTACCAAGTACCTCCTAGCAACATTATTATCGAGATAACTGAGACCAGTTACGTGAAAAGTACCAAGCTTACGGTACAGACTATCGAGAGAATCAGAAGCCTAGGCTTAAAGGTTTCACTTGATGACTTTGGTACTGGATACACAGCCTTCAACCAGCTACTCCACTACCCTGTGGATGAGCTAAAAATTGATAAGAGCTTTATCGATAACATGGTAGACGACAAAGCCGACCGTAAGATGGTCGAATCTATGGTTAACTTGGGCCACTCTTGTGACACGCTAGTCGTCGCAGAAGGTGTCGAGTCCATAGAACAGTATCATTACCTTAAAAAAGCGAACTGTGACCTAATACAAGGCTACTTCTTTAGCCAACCACTCACTTATCTGGAGTTCATCGAGTTTGTGCGAGACCATAATCCGCAAGCAATTTTAAACCCGCAATCTGTTACCAGTTCGAGATCCAACGAGCGAATCGTTGCACTCACTCAAAAACAATAGCCTCAAACCTAAACCTCAAGGCCTATCTTCCTATCCAAGCGCTACAAACCACTATAGCTATATCTATATCTATAACTAGAACTATCTTCATCAGTGCAGGAGCTCTGCGTTGGCTACACATTGAATGAGGAGGCAAATAAAGAATGGCAAAAGCCATGATAGTGAAGCGGGAGAATGGTGAGCGTACAGTCAACAAAACCTAATGATCTAACTTATCGCTGATGCGGGGATTAACTCTGCATTGTCGTTAGTAGCTCCATCATATCTTTAGAGCTGATGTTCTTCTTATGCCTGACTACAGCGTCAATCATCAATTCTAAATTCCCCGCCGAGATATAATCCTTGAGCACGTCATTAAATTTTTCTTGTATTTCATCACTCGTGTACAAGTGCTCAGGAATAAAAAATAAAAATTGGCTGCCACTACTACGAAACGAGATAGTACTTTCTGGAACCTTTGCCGTCAGAGACTTAGCCGCTGAACTCACCACCAAGTCTCCATATTCAAGCCCATACTTTTGGTTAATCTCATTGAGGTTTCTGATTCGTACAAAGTAAAGGTCGAAATTACCGTTTGTTGGATAGCTGTTCTTAACAAACTGCATGAGCGAGACTCGATTGCGAAAGCCAGTAATAAAGTCGGTAGAATGAAGTTTTCGTTTGATGGAAAAATCGAGATAGAAAATGATGCCTGTCATCAACAAAATCAAGACAAGAAAGGCGCTGCTGATTTGGTGAACAACAACAAATTTGCCTACCATGGACGTATTTTCTTCAATAACAGGGCTTTGTAATCGAAACTTTTCGTTAATGAATTCAACCAAGGTGGTGTAGCAAATATCGACTTTCTTCTGCAGCGATTCTTTAGGTAATTGCCCTGTACTGACCAATTTAATTGACGATTCTAGCGACTTAAACTTTTCAAACTCTGAGGTAAAGTAAGGCTTAAAGTTTGCTGAGCGAATAAAATTGGACGATTCAGTGCTGTTGATCAGAATATCAAAACGACTCCAAGTAATGTCATAAGCCAACCAAAGTTCATCATAATCGATCGTCTTTGCGTGGCTAACCATCAAGAAGTTTGCATACTCTTTGACGAGTTGAAAAACAAACCATGTGGCCTCATTTTGGCGGTTAGAAAAGCTCTTGTTGATGTCATTAATTCGAGTAACACTGTAGATATTGACGGATAGAACAACCACGGCCAAAGACAAAACAACGACTTTGATTGCAGCCATAGACAACAGCTTCTTCATAATTAACCTCTACAGATGAATATCACGAATCTGCCAAATCATCTTGGCATGGAAATCAGGGGTATTGGTCTCAGGATTCGCAGAGAGTGGGTAAATCAACCAAAACGGGCCTTTCTCTCTCACAGACATAAACTCCCCATTCTTTTTAATCGCAATGATGGGTTCATAGGTATCAAAATCTTCTTTGGGCACAGCAATTTTATAGTCATTCAATGCTACGAAAGTGACTTGTGATGATATCGGTAGATCCATATTTTCAAGCACCGTTTGTAACGTCACACCACTATAAACGGTCAGACCCTCGACCCAAGGCAAGGTGGTAGTAATTTCTTTTTGAGGAAGTGACAGGAGTTGCTCTCTACTAAAACCATGCTTTTGCCCAGAGTGGTCGAAAACCGTTAACTCAGAGGCTGCAAAAATCGAAAACGAGCAAAGCCAAAGCATCAACAAGAATACAGTTCTCATTCTAAACTCCATTTAAAAAGGTCACTAAATTGAGTCTAGTATAAATTGACCATTTAACTTGTACCGATACAACTCAGATTGATTGGTATCGCTTTATTCCGAATGCTCCTACACCTCGCTGTTTTTCAATAACTTCGCTGTTTCTCTGTCTCTTCCATCACCGCTCTCGTTCAGCGCTCCCTACCCGCTTGACGTATTCCTTCCAGGCCATCGAGTAAGAAAAACTCGTATTTTACTCTGCGTAAGTAAACCAATAAGCCCTATGAATACGTATCAAACAACAAAATTAACAATAAATATGAGTAAGTAAGTAGCGAGAATGCTGGTTGCTGCATAACCTTTAATCGAACGTAAGCAGCTTTAAGAGACTTAATAACGGGTTCCAGTCGTTTCTACTTCACCATTTGATCTCGTGTATTGATCTTAGAAAGCTTACTCATTTCATAATCAAGGGAATCGAGAATGAGTTTGAATATAAAAAAATTTAACCCCATGGCGACACTTTCTACCCTAGTAATGACGCTGGTCATGTTTCCTGTTTCTGCTGAAGTTAATCAAGAACAATTCGAATTAGGTAAACAAAAAGCCAAAGTGTGTATGACCTGTCATGGCGCTGATGGCATCTCAACACAAGATCCCTACCCGAACCTTCGCGGTCAAAAAGTGGGTTATCTCATCTCTTCATTGAAAGATTACCAGACTCGAGAAAGAACCAGTGGTTTAGCGATTCTCATGCAGCAACAAGCCGATACGCTCTCAGATCAAGACATCCGTGACATTTCCTATTTCTACTCAGTGCTCGGCAACGAAGCAAGCTCGCTCAGCGATTCAAATTAAGTCAACGATTCAAATTAAGTCAGCGATTCAAAATATCTAGGCAAGGAGCCTTGTTATGGAACAAGTGACAACGCAATACAGCATTAAGGTCGTGAAGTACTTCATCATCGCATCCTTAGTGTGGGCGATTGTAGGTATGATCATCGGCGTGATTCTCGCCGCGCAATTATATTGGCCAGTCTTAAACTTTGATTCTCAATACTTCCAATTTGGTCGACTGCGTCCGCTACATACCTCTGGAGTAATTTACGGCTTCGTGGTGAATATCTTGATGGGGACGTCTTTATACATTGCCCAGCGAACAGGCCATTGTGACTTGTTCAATAAAAGCCTTTCATGGATGGTATTTTGGGGCTGGCAATTCATCTTGTTACTTGCGGTCATTTCTTTACCCGCAGGCCACACTACCTCAAAAGAGTATGCAGAGCTTGAATGGCCAATCGACTTGATGATTGTGCTGGTTTGGGTGCTGTATGCGGTGTTGTTCTTTGGCACCCTTGCCAAGCGTAAGGTCAGCCATATCTTCGTGGCTAACTGGTTCTTTGCTGCTTTCATCATCGTCGTTGCAATGATTTTCATCGTGAACAACCTCGCGATGCCTGTGTTGGCGATGAAGTCCTACTCTGTGTTTGCAGGTGCTCAAGATGCGATTGTTCAGTGGTGGTGGGGACATAATGCCGTCGGCTTCTTGCTGACCGCTGGTGTGATTGGTATGAACTACTATTTCATACCTAAAGCGGCGGATCGACCTATCTACTCGTACCGTTTGTCTGTGATCCATTTCTGGGGCTTGGTCGGCTTTTACACATGGGCCGGAACGCACCATCTAGTTTACTCTTCCGTTCCGATCTGGATTCAGAACATCGGCATCGTGATGTCATTGATCCTGTGGCTCCCTTCTTGGGCGGGCGCGTTTAATAGCGCAATGACCCTCCTACAAAACAAAGAAAAGCTGAAGTCCGACTACATTCTTTTATTCTTTTTCTCAGCGATTCTTTACTACTGCTTGGCAACATTCGAAGGTCCCCTACTCGCTATTCGCTGGTTCAACATGGTGGCACACAACACCGAATGGATCATCGGACACGTACATTCCGCGGCTCTAGGATGGGTTGGAATGTCAGGGATAGCGGTTTTTTACTATTTCATTCCACGCTTATGGGGCCAAACCGATCTATGGTCACGACGACTGATTAAATGGCACTTTTGGCTCGCTCATGCTGGCGTCGCCATTTATGCGATTGCACTTTGGATCGCAGGGATCGGCGAGGGTTATATGTGGCTCGCTCAAAATGAAAATGGCGAACTGATTTACAGTTTTGTAGAGGCTATGGATTTTAAAGCACCTTGGCTATTCATGCGTTTCTTTGGTGGTGCGCTGTTTGTACTCGGATTGTTCTTAATGGCTTTCAACTTGTACAAAACGGTTCGTATGCCCGCAGTACATGATGCTAAAACCACCGTTAATGAGGGGGCTTAAATGATGAGTAAAGACTTTACACATTCAATCGTCATTTTAATTTTGACCACTGTTGTCGTGGCTTCCTTCTCTTTATTGGTCTGGGTAGTGCCAAGCATTGTCCGTGGCGACGATATTGCCAAAGGCAGCTTAGCGATGCCACTCACACCAATTGAGTTAGCAGGCCGAGACATCTACATCAGTGAAGGCTGCCATGTTTGTCACACACAAATGGTTCGCCCTCTAGAGCCAGAAGTGAAACGTAATGGTCGTCCCAACCAAGAAGCAGACGATATCTATGAGTTTCCTAACTTGTGGGGCTCTAAACGTACTGGCCCTGACCTCACTAATTTAGGCAGAAAGTATTCTGACCAGTGGCATGTTATTCACTTAATTGATCCTCGAAAAGTCGTTCCGACCTCGATCATGCCCTCTTACCCGTGGCTATTTGAGCAGACTCTGACTGGCGATGATATTACTGCCAAAATGGAAGTGTTACGTACCTTAGGTGTGCCTTATACCGATCAAGAAATTGGTGATGCCCGTTTACAAGTAAGAGGCAAAACCAAAGGTGAAGCGCTGATTCGCTATTTACAAAGCCTGGGTAAAGATACGTCACAGGAGGTATCACAATGAGCACATTCTGGAATCTATGGGCGGTACTCTTAACCTTAATATTCTTTGTTCTGATGGTATCGGTTATCGTTAAATATTGGCGTAGCAATCATAAGGCCGATCACGACCACACCATTGGCACCTTTGATGGGATTGAAGAGAAAGATGCGCCTCCACCTAAGCTGTTATTTGTCAGCTATGCGGTCGCATTTCTTTTATCTGCAGGCTATTTGGTGCTCTACCCTGGGCTCGGTGAATGGGAAGGCTTAGTCGATTGGGAACAAAGCGATGATAAGCTCAGTTCACCATCCACCACTCTCAATGAGCAATTTGCACAAACCAGTGAAACCACGTTAGAGGGATTAGCTGCCGTCCCAGAGATCGTGAACAGCGGTAGGATTCTGTTCCAAACTCACTGCGCCGCTTGTCACCGAGATAATGCTCAGGGACAAAAGCACTTTCCTAACTTGATAGACCAAGAGTGGCTTTATGGTGGCAGTGATGAAGCTGTGATTCATTCGATTGCCAAAGGCCGGAACGGTGCTATGCCGGGTTGGAGTGAAATCATGCGCCCAGATGAGGTGGCAAAAGTTTCCTACTATCTAGCCTCTCTCAACCAACGTCATACCGATGTGCCGGAAATTAAAGTCGAGCTCGGTAAAACCTTGTTCGTCCAATACTGTTCTTCTTGTCATGCCGATGGTGCTGTCGCTAATCCAGCGATTGGTGTACCTGATCTTTCCGATGATATCTGGCTTCACGGCGGCAGTATTGAAGAGATTCAGCACACCATCAATTACGGTTTGAACAACCTAATGCCTGCGTTTGATGAGCAGCTCACCGAGAACGAAATACTCGCGCTTGGGGCTTATATACGACACGCTGGTGATGTAGAGCAACAAAGGCTCGCGAGTTTGAAAGCATCATCTGTTGAGCGCGGAGAATATCTCGCTTACGCCGGTGACTGTGTGGCTTGTCATAGTGCAGAAGGTGGCGAACCCTTTGCTGGCGGCCTGCCCTTTGTTACCCCTTTTGGCACCGTTTATTCAACCAACATAACGCCACACACCACCGAAGGGATCGGGACTTATGACTTCGACGATTTCCGAGCTGCGTTAGTTGCTGGTA
Organism: Vibrio sp. 10N.261.46.A3; assembly: GCF_041472995.1. Taxonomy (NCBI): domain Bacteria; kingdom Pseudomonadati; phylum Pseudomonadota; class Gammaproteobacteria; order Vibrionales; family Vibrionaceae; genus Vibrio; species Vibrio sp. 10N.261.46.A3. The sequence goes on from NZ_JBFRRH010000064.1 coordinate 38,168, forward strand.
AAGGTAAGAATGGGTACCTGTACCCTGCAATGCCTTACACCTCTTATCAATACCTCACCGACCAAGACATGGTGGATTTATGGGAATACATGCAGTCAATCACCGCCGTGCCGCGACGCAATGATGACAACAGCATGATGTTTCCATCCAATATTCGCTTAGGTTTGCTTGGCTGGAACATCGTATTTATGGATACAGACCCTATTGATTATGAAGTACCAGAGGAGCTCAAAGGAGAAATTGAGAATGTCGATAAGTGGCAACAAGGCAAGTATTGGGTCGCAGGACTTGGTCACTGTTCGGAGTGCCATACACCACGAAACATTGCCCAAGCACTGATACCAGAACGTCTTTTCCAAGGTAACTTGATCGACGGTTGGAACGCGCCTGATATTACCGCCAATGAGCTCTATATCGATGGTTGGGATGAAGCAACACTCACCGACTTTTTACACACAGGACATTCAGACAAAGGCACCGCTTTTGCAGGTATGGCAGATGTAGTAAAAAACAGCCTAAGCTTGATGACACGTGAAGATATTGAGTCGATGTCCTATTACCTACTCAGTGGGGATATCAACAACACCATTGCCAGTGATGCCGTTCAGTTACAGCCTAAAGGGTTTGATGAAGCTGCGTATGCCAGTGAAATCTACACCACATATCGTCAAACCTGTGGCGCGTGTCATGGTGACGATGGTAAAGGTCGCGATCCAATCGCCCCTACTCTGTTGAACAACGGTATTATCATGCACAGTGACCCATTCAACACCATTGCAGTAACCGTTCGTGGCTTGCAACCCACCTATCTCGACAAAGATCGAAACTTCATGCCGATGGCAAGTTTTGAGGATGTACTGTCGGATCAACGCTTAGCTGAGCTCATCACGTTTGTGCGTTTAAACCTAGGCGCCCGAAATGAACCGGTCACGGCTGAGCATGTTCGAGAGGTAAGAGAAACACTTGAAGCAGCAGGTTATGCGGGCGGATTACACACCACACCTGAAATGTACGAAAATCGAGATAAGAACATTAACATACGATAGGCGCTGTAGCTGTGCGTAGCCGATTGGCTCACAAGCAGCGATAAGCACGTAACTTTTATCTTTGCCAACAAGCCAAAAGGAGACCACTGTGTCTCCTTTTCTTTTGCCCAAACGCGAATTTTCGATGCTTTTCCGTACAACACAATTGTAACTAACTGATTACACAATTAAGCAGAGCTGCACATAATGCGATCAATCTCGCAGAACAAAGATGACACCAAGTGCATAATATGCAAAATTTTCTAAAGATGTACTAAGGACAGTTATGGATACAACTACACTCATCTACGATACGTTGGAAGGCCTGTCGAGCGCAAAGCCACAGCAACACGCTCAAATCCGCCAAAATCTATATAACCAATTAGATTTATCATTTGAGAAGCAGTTGGCTTTGTATTCATCAGTTCTTGGTCCAGCAAGTGCTGGTAGATTGACCGATTTGGATAGTGCAGTGATGTCTGCACGCAAGATTGTTGGCTTAGAAAACAGCTAAGCAACCTTCAACCTATCTCAACTTTAACGCTGCCATCGTGCAGCGTTTTTTTATGGACGCTATTTACGATAAGTACGGTTGGTTACGATAAATACTGTTAGTTGCGATAAACGCGGTTAAGAAGATAAGTGCAGTTGGGTCTGTTTTTCAAGCTACACGCATTCTCATTTGGTTAATCTTATGTTCCATTTTTAACAGGTGTGTAACCACAATAATGGCGCTAATGTTAGTAGCACGTTAACCACACATCGGATGGAAGAATCATGAGAGTACTTATTGAATATACACAAACAGGCAAATACCGTGATCATGCGTGGGAAGCATTAACGATTCGTTCAAAAGGCGAAATTCAAGCTGTGACTCCCTCTTATGCTGCTCAGCTTATCGAACAGAACCGCGCCAGCTTATCGACCACTGAAAATCAAGATATCGTCATCCAACCTTAATGGCTTCAAGGGCTACCCCTCCTAGTTCCTTAAATCGAATAGTTCGATGACATAAAAAAAACGCTGCACGGATGCAGCGTTTTCTTGTTTCTGGCGTATCTTGTCTCTAACGTAAAGAGCTTCTAACGTAGATAACCTACACAGAGAATTTGATTATTTTGGCAAGTTTTCTAATGCATCAACCATCGTCATTAGCTTATCGACGATTCGTTCACCATCCACTCTCAAACCATTGTGCTCATACTCGTTGGTAATCCACGCTTTTGAGTTTGGAATATTAGCCAGTGTTTCGCGGCTGTAATCCAGTTCTACGTACATGTCATCTGCGTAAACTGCACACGCCATCGGAACCGTATTCTTGCTCAGCTGCTCTGCGTTGTACAAAGTGCCCCAGTCCGACTTCTTGGCCAACATGTTTGCCGCTTCGCGTAATGGCTTCAACGTTTCAAGTTGATCGAACATCCATGGGTAGACCATTTCTCCGGTAAACCAGAACTCACTGCCCGATTGGTAGTTAAAATGCGGGTACTGCTCGCGTACTCGATGTGCCGACCAGTTAGACGCTGTACCTTGACAGTAAATCGATTCATGCAGTATTGCGTAAATTGGGTTAGTTAAATATCCCTGCTCTTGCTGCATTTGATTTAGGAAGCTGTAGCTCAGCTGTCTGTTACCGTTCACTTCAACAAAGGCACTTTCCAGAGTGAAATACATCGGCAGGTTCGCTTCACCGCCACCAAGGTTAATGCCAATAAGTTGAAATTGCTCAACCGTAAACACCTGACCGTTTGGCAGTCTCACGTCGTTGTTGAGCAGGTAATCAGAGATCTCACGACACATGGCTTGCGCTTGTGGGAACTGAGCAAAGAACGCTCTGTTTTTGTCTTCAACACGCTTATAAGTCGCACGATAAACATCGTCAGCTTCGCGTTCAATAGAAGGAATACCGCCCGTCACGTAGCAACGTTGCAAGCTCTGAGGGAACAGTGACAAATAGCTCAGTGTGCAGAAGCCACCAAAGCTTTGACCAATCGTCGACCATTGCTTAATACCGAACTGCTCACGAATCGCTTCCGCGTCGCGAACGATGTTGTCTGCTCTGAAATGCGTTAAGTACTCAACTTGTTGTTCTGGTGACAAATGCGCCAACGTTTCATGGCTAATCACCGTGCTGTTACCTGTACCACGTTGGTCAAGAAGCAGAACACGGTAGTTTTGTAATGCACGCTTTAGCCAACCCGATTGACCACTCACGCGTGGAGAAGGAAAACCTGGGCCGCCCTGAAAGTAGATCAACCACGGCAGTTCTTGCCCATCTTTAGCAAGATCAACCAGTTCACGTGCGAAGACTTGGATCTGTTGTCCATCTTTTGCTTGATAATCGAGTGGCAACTCAAACGAGTGCTGACGATACAGGGTGGTTCCATCAATAAAGTTAGCTTGCACGCTTCATTCCTTTTTATCTGATTCTAAAGTCATCGGTACGAATAAAAACGGCGCCCTTTGGCACCTTCCTTAGCAAGATACGCATACTAGCTTGTAAATGAAACCGTTTGTTGAACCTGAATGTGAAGGTACTTCATTAAATCGCCCAATTAGCTCTAAACGCGTAACAACTTGTTTCAAAACAGAAGGTTTAAGGGGGGCTCTATTGAGAGGAAGAATGAAAACGGGAGACAAATAAAAAGAGCTTAACGAGGTGAGGATACGTTAAGCTCTTTGGTTTTATCTGTTGTAGCGTGTGTTATCAACAATGCTATCGATTCACTAAGCACTATGCACTAAGCACTAAGCACTAAATTATGAAGTTGTTAGCTCACCTGCACCTTGAATCGAACGCTGGCTGCTTTCGACAAGAATGGCTGTTGCGGTTTCTTTCAACGCGCCCCACTCTGCCTCATCAACTTCAATGCCATCGTTCCACGCTTTCTCTTGAGTTTTGAAAAGCGCTTCCGACTCAATGTGTGTTTGGTAGCCATCTGACAAACGTTTGATATCGAAATCCTGGACGGAAAGTTCGATGGTCATATTGTGGATATGTTCGTCCGATGTCAGTGGCGAATCTGATAAAAACAGTTCTGGTGCAACGCAACCACGGTTAAGCACATACAAGGTGCTCTTAGGGTTTGAGCCATTATCCCAACGTGCTGTGCACGCGATGCCTTTCGCTGCGAGTTTTACAAGCTCACTGTACGCTAACCAACGGTTATGGCAGTTGTTTAGCTCGATTTTCAGTGTCTTTTTGCCGACCATCTTTTCAATGGCGTAATCCATAACCACAGGAAGATGACACGCTAAGCTCGCCTTGTGCAGGTCCACTTCAACTGTGTTGTCGCTTCTCACTTGGATGTCTACAGGGCAATCGTCTTCTAGCCCCATAAAGTTGCTCGCGTTGTTAAAATGACGAACTCCATCCAAGCCAACCATTTGTAAATCTGCCACCATGTTCGCTATCACATCGGCTTCACCACATGTACGACGCATACCCAGAAAGGCTTTATTAACGGCCGCTACCAGTTCATTGTGAGAAACGATCATAACGATTTACCTCCATGTTGAGCGTTGATATGTGTAGGAACTTTATTTGAGTCAGCGAGCTCTGCTTCACTTGGTGCTTCACTTGGTAAGATTGGGAACACCCATTCGTCCTGATGAATTTCATCAAGTAGTGGTGCACCTTGGAAAAACGTCACTCGTACCCAACGGTCTGAGCGAGGATCAAACTTGGTCGCGCCAAACATCGCTAGCTTACAACGCAGCAAGTGCATTGGTGGCGAGTCTTGATGCAGCACGTTCATTTGAATGTCGCCCATCGCCTTGTTACCTAGCGTCCATACACGGCGCGCAATAGCACGATGCTGCGGTTGTTTAACAAGGAACTCAGCCAATGAAAGCTCTGGCGCGAACTGCAATAAAGCATGGTACAAACGGTAAGCTTGACGACCGATATCCAACGGCAGTTCGCGCTCTTCGCCTAGTTCCTCGCCTCGAACACCGAGTCTTGGCTCTTCTTTGTCTTGAGAGCGATACCAGAACCAGTAGTTGTTTTCTGCTTTGGTAAAGTCGGTCGTGATCGCCCAACGGTACTTTTCTTCTAACACAACCAATAGGTCTTGGACCTTTTTGCCACTAGGGAGTGAGAGTGTTTCGCTGCAATTCATTTGTTCTTGATGGGCGTCCACTAATTCTGGGTACAATTCCATCAAGCATGAGATAAGGATTTCTTGGGCTTCCATACTCATGTGCTTAGATTGTTCAACCAACTGCGCCCATGTCTCGCAATGGTTTACAGAAGCTTCTAGTGACTGTTCTGCGTGTTTTAACTCATCAACAGCGGTTTTGTTCAACTCTTGCTGGTTTTCATTGATGGTAACAACTTGTTCTAAATGACAAATCGCTTTTTTAACGTATGTACGTAGTGGCTCGATCAACGCCGTATCGGTCTGACTAGCCAACACGTCCGCCAATGCATGTTCACGAGTGGTCATCCATTGATCGACAATACTTGGGTGGTTAATAAGGTATGGCGCCATGCCTAAACCCGTCGCATTACCAACACCAAGGTAACGCTGTAATCCTCTGTGCAAAGTGATTGCTTGTTCACCGCCCTGTTGCTCGGCTAGGTAATGAACCCAATCTAGGCTGAACTCACGCAGCATATAAACCGCACACATTTGCGCACTAAACGACTGATTAAAATCTTCATTTTTCTCTAAGATTTTAAAGTCAGCAATACCAAATTTGCCATTACCGTATACCGCTGTCGTTCGCAGGATGTAACCCACTTCAGCCAGCTCTTTTGGCGTTGGTTGAACACCTTTAGCCAAGTGACTCACGATGTGTTCAAACACACGTACACTTTTGTTTGCACGCGCCAACACAAGCACGTTATTTGGATTACGGCCTGCTTCTTGAAGCGGTACATTCGCACGAAGTCTTTCAAGTAGGGCGACATCAACATCACCAAGAACAAGCGCAAACGTTACGTCCCACTTTTCAGCAATTACACGGTCATTTCGTTCGTCATCTGCAATCTCATCGCAGAAAACAACCAAATTGTAAACATGGTTTGGCGTCGCAAGCTTATAGATAACATGACCAAAACCTTGAGCGTCTAATTGCCACTCATGTTTCGTCACTTTCCATTCTTGCTGCGCCATTTTACGAATCAGAGTTCTAACGAAGCTGATACGTGTTTGGTGCATTGCACCTAGCCTTTCCGGTGCCATGACGACAGTCGCGTCACGTAGTGCTGATTCAGTGTAGGTAGAACGATGTGCATCCATTTTGCTCACCACCTTATAGTTATAGGATTTTGCTAGCCATTCAGAACCGATCGTTGCCATCATTTAAAGCATTCGTTGTTACAGTGTGTTGGTTAGCTTTCACGTTATTTGGGGCAAGCGAGCTCACCCCTTATTATTTTGTCCTGACTAGATCGATTGACCTAAATACGTGCCGCCCGATGTATCTTCACCAGTACGGTTTTTCTGTTCCTTTCGGAATCTTGGTCCAGCCTTCTTTCAAAGGCTGATTTGTTCTTATTTAATCAGTTTCTTACAGAGCCTTATTATTACAGCCCCTGCTCTTTTGCCATCTTGATTGCGATTTGAGGCGCATTCCAAAGTGATGGCAGCAAGATTAAGGACACCGGTACCGCGGTGATAACAATGAAGGATTGCAGGGCTGAAATACCGCCAGAGCCTAGGGAAATCAGAATTAACGCTGTTACCCCCATCATCACACCCCAGAAGGTACGAATAATTGCATTCGGTTCTGTCTCACCACTGATCACCACACTGATGGTGTAAGTCATTGAGTCACCGGTCGTTACGATGAAGATCGTGGTTAAGATCAAGAACAAAATTGAGATAAGCATTGGCATTGGTAGCTGCTGAGTTACCGCCAGTAGCGCACCTGGTAAGTTAAAGCCTTCGAACGCCTTACTTACGCTGCCTGGATCTGCGATTTCGAACGCAAGACCAGAGCCGCCAACAATCGTGAACCAGAAGCAAGTAACAAACGGTGCAATCAAACTAATCGTTGATACCAATTGGCGAATACTACGACCGCGTGAAATACGTGCGATGAAGATTGCCATCATTGGGCCGTAACCTAAGAACCAACCCCAGAAGAATACTGTCCACCAGCTCAACCAACCTTCGTCACCACGGTATGTTGCCATCGGGATGAAGTTATCAATCATGCTGCCTACACCTTGGATGTAGCCATTGAAGATGAAGTTTGTTGGGCCAAAGATAAGGATGTAGACCATCAATGCCATCGCCAAAATTACGTTGTAACGGCTTAGCATTTGCATTCCGCGGTTAAGACCACTCAGTGCCGACAGTGTGTAAAGCACGATAGCGAACAAGATGATGATCAGCTGTGTTGTGAAGCCATCTGGAATACCAAACAGTTCGTTCAGCGCGTAGCTCACTTGCAAGCCCAAGAAGCCGATAGGACCGATAGTGCCCGCTGCTACTGCGACAATACAACATGCATCAATCAGTGCGCCTGTATGGCCTTTCAGTGCTCTTTCACCTAATACAGGGTAAAGCAGAATACGAGGTTTAAGCGGCAAGCCTTTATCGTAGTGAAGGTGCATAACCACGATAGACGTTAAGCTGCCCACAATCGCCCATGCTAGGAAGCCCCAGTGCATGAATGACTGTGATAGTGCGTTCACTGCACCTTGCTGTGCGTTTTCTTGAGCACCATATAACGGTGGTGGATTAACGTAGTGTGCGATAGGTTCTGCTGCCGCCCAAAATACACCGCCACCCGCAAGTAGCGTACAGAAAATGATAGCCATCCAACGGAAGCCATCCATTTCAGGTTTAGCAATACCACCTAGGATAACCTTGCCTGTTCGCCCTGCCGCCAGGCCAAGACCAATAAGAAAAGTCAGAAGAAGAAGCATTTGCCAATAAGGACCGAATACTTTTACCGACCAAGCAAAGCCTGTGTTTACTAGGCTTGATAGCAGCTCGCCATCAAATAAAGCAAGCGTTACGAACAGAGCGATAAAACCGCCGCTGTACCAGAGTGCTGGGTTGGTAAGTCCTAATTTGTCTGAAGTCGATTCAGACTGGTTTGTGTTACTTGTTTTATTACTTGTTGTGTGTGCTTGACCCGCATTTACGTTTGAAGATTTCACGCTATTGGTTAAATCAGACATACTCTGACTCCAGAGGTTTCTTTGCAGCTGTCATTTGAATGATGACTACAAGGGTGTATTTAACACCCGCCCTATTATTTTTTGTGTTGGGCAGGCTAATCCATGTTTGGGTTACCGCGTTGCGAAATAGACCGTTGTTCCTTTTAAATAATGAATTTGATTAAAGCAGCACTGACTAAATGAACGTCTATTAACAGGCTGCCTATTAGATGATGACTAGCGAGAAACGTTTAACCCTTGCTTTGCGGCTCTAGGCCATCTTTCAAGAAGTTAAACCAGTTTTCTCCCAAGACTTGCCCAGCTTCAGACTCACTGAAACCATGACGCATCAATCCGTTATAGATATTTTCCATACCCGAACTACCACAGAACCAAGGCAGTGCATCTGGCCAACCTGAGTTGTTTGCAGAACCTTCGCCGTAGTCCATTGCCTTCGACCAACGACCATTTCGCATCCACTCTAGAACCGCTTGAGGCTGGTTTAAGCATAGGTCACTGCCAATTCCTAGGTGTTCAACGCCAACCATGTCGGCTGTCGTCGCAACCATTTGGCAGAAGTCTTCCAAGGTACATTGGCTGCCGTTTGGTAGGTGGAATGGGTATAAGCTGAATCCGATTAAGCCACCGCGTGCGGTTAGGGCTTTAATCACATCGTTTGATTTGTTTCGCAGTGCATCATGAGCAAACGTCGGGTTCGCGTGGCTGATACAAATAGGACGAGAAGACAGGTCAATCGCTTCAAGCGTTGAACGCTCCGCACTGTGAGACATATCGATGATCATCCCCACTCGGTTCATCTCTTCGATAGCTTGCTTACCAAAGCGCGTGATACCGGTATCGTTCTTCTCGTAACAACCTGTCGCCAATAAGCTCTGGTTGTTGTAAGTAAGCTGCATGATCAAAAGACCTTGCTTGCGCATCACTTCGATAAGACCAATCTCATCGTCGATTGGAGAACAGTTTTGAGCACCAAGGAAAATGCCGACTTTGCCTGTCGCTTTTGCAGTTTCAACATCTGCCATTGAGTGAATCGGCATGATAAGGTCTGCATTCTGCTCGAATCTTAAGTTCCACTCTGCAAAGCGAGATAAGGTTTCACGAGCCGTCTCGTGGTAAACCGCGGTAGCGTGAACTGCTGTAATGCCGCTCGCCTTTAGTGTTTGGAAATATTCTCTGTTCCAATTGCAGTATTGCAATCCATCTATAACAATCCGTTGCTGGTACATAACCACTCCTATTGAAAGCTCAGTGTTCTAGCTCGGTTTTGAAAACACGCTCAAATAACATGTTTTCAAAAATGGGTTAAATCACGTCTCTAATTTCATTTGCTGTGTTGGGTTTGGGTGTTGGCCTGACTCTGTGAATCAGGCCAATTCTTATCAATAGAGAGCTAACTAGTAAGGACGCTGGTAAGCCGTCTTCACTACTGTGTAGAACTCTTTCGCGTATTGACCTTGCTCACGAGGACCGAAGCTAGACTCTTTGCGACCACCAAACGGTACGTGGTAATCAGTGCCTGCTGTTGGTAGGTTCACCATCACACAACCTGTTTGCGCTTGTTGCTTGAACATTGCGCTCGTACGTAGGCTTTGAGTAATGATGCCGCCCGTTAGGCCAAAGCGAGTATCGTTGGTCGTCGCAATAGCTTCCTCTAAATCTGCCACACGAATCACGCTTGCCATTGGTGCAAACACTTCTTCTTGGTTCACTTCCCAATCGTTCTTCGTGTTCAAGAACAGCGTTGGAGACATGTAGAAGCCTTCGTGTTTCATGCTTAGGCGCTCGCCACCAAATGCTAGCTCACCGCCGCTTTGACGTGCTTTCTCAACCCAACCTAGGTTCGCTTCAAGTTGGTTGCCGTCAACAACAGGGCCCATGAACACGCCGTCTTCTAGTGCGTGACCCACTTTCAGCTCGCTCATACGTTTGATTAGTGCTTCAACGTATTGGTCGTGAATGCCATCCATAACCACTAGACGAGAAGATGCTGTACATTTTTGGCCTGCGCCAGAGAATGAACCTGCGATCGTTGCATCAACGGCTGTTTGGATATCCGCATCATCTGCAACCACTAGTGCGTTCTTACTGCCCATCTCTAGTTGGCAACGAACGAAGTTTGGCGCTGTAGCAGCGGCAACCTTACGACCCGTATCAACAGAACCAGTAAAGCTCACACCATTCACTTCTTTAGAGTTGATCAGTGCATCACCGACTGTTGAACCGCTACCCAGAACAAGGTTGAACGTGCCTGCTGGGATACCTTGACGGTGGATAATTTCAGTAAGCGCAACCGCACTTGCCGGTGTTAGGTTTGCTGGTTTCCAGATAACGCTGTTACCGAAAGCCAGTGCCGGAGCGATTTTCCAAGCTGCTGTTGCCGTCGGGAAGTTCCAAGGAGAGATGATGCCAATAACACCAACAGCTTCACGAGTCACTTCAACAGAAACGCCTGGGCGAACTGATTCAGCGTTGTCGCCAATTTGACGAAGCACTTCAGCCGCGAAGTATTGGAAGAACTGACCTGCACGGTAAATTTCGCCGCGACCTTCAGCAAAAGGCTTACCTTCTTCACGAGAAAGTAACGTACCTAGTTCATCACAACGTGCAATCAGCTCATCACCAATTGCTTGAAGCACTGCTTGTTTACGCTCAATCGGCGTTTTTTCCCACTCTGGTTGAGCATGCTTTGCTGCTGAAATCGCTTGTTGAACTTGTTCAGCACTTGCTTGTGCAAAGTTACCGATGTTTTCAGAAATATCTGATGGGTTAATGTTCGCTACGGTGCTTACACCCGCTTGCCATTCGCCGCCAATGTAAAGTGCGTTTTCTGCTTGAACATTCTGTAATTGAGTCATCATTCTGTCCTTGTAACGGTTAGGTTGCGTTTGAGTCTGGCAACCATCTGATTAATGAATAAAACGTTAATTTATATAAGTAATTACGTTTAAATCTTGTATCTAAAACTGAACCAAGTCGCTTGTATCAATAAACCGCTTTAATTCAAAACAGCTTTAATCCGCAAATTGCCTCAGTTCACAGTATCTTTATTCAGGTTGAGAGGCTGATGCGTAAACCACGAACTCAACCAACATCTCTTCTCTTGCTAGCCCTGCAACAACGACTGCAGCACGGTTTGGATAAGGTGCATTGAAGTATTCTCCGTATACGCTGTTTACCGTTTTTAGGTATTCACGGTCTGTCACGTAAATCAGAACTTGCAGCACTGAATCCATAGATTCGCCTGCACACTCCAAAGTATGAACAAGGTTGTTAAAAGTCTGACGCGTTTGCGCTTCGATACCGCCTTCTACTACCGCGCCAGTTTCATCAATTGGAATCTGCGCGGTGTATAGAGTGCCGTTATTAACGATTGCCCACTCTAGGGGTGCTTTTGAAGCGAAAAGCTCGGTTTTTACTGGGTGTTTTTTAGTTTGTGCGTTCACGATTCCATCCAACTTTGTAACAACTATGTTTCAAGATGGTTAAATACTGCACCTTGACGACTGATAAATCTAACGGTAAATTTTGTGCATTTGATAAATAAAATCTATCACCTTGCAAAAAGTAAGGTATAGCAAGGGCTAGAGAAGGATTCGTGCCATGAGTATTAAGCTACAACAGTTAAAACATTTTGTTTTGGTGGTCGAAGAAGGTGGATTTAGAGCGGCATCTCACCGTGCAAATCGATCACAAGCGGCACTTTCAACTTCGATAAAAGAGCTGGAAAAAATACTCGGCCAGCCACTGTTTGAAACAGGCAACAAATCGACGCTGACACCTTTTGGAGAAATATGTTTACCAAAGATCATTCAATTTCTGAATGTTTACAAAGCATTAGACAATGACCTGCGCGCAGCGGCAGCAGGACAACAAGGAAGAGTTCGAATAGCTAGCGTGCCATCGGTGGCCGCAAAACTAATCCCTAGTGTTTTAGGGGCTTTTTGTGAGCAGTACCCGAATGTAGAAGTGAGTTTGATAGATGATAATGCGGCAGGGGTAGAAGCAAGATTACTCTCTGGTGAGGTGGATGTTGCCCTCGGCAATAGCTCCCATTTAGAAGAAGAGAGCATCGACTTCACGCCTTTGCTTTCTGATCCCATCGGTGTGGTGTGCCTCAAAGACAACCCTATTGCCTCTCAACGGGAAGGAATCGAATGGCAAACCTTGTTAAAACAGCCCTTCATTCGTAACGGGACTTGCACCCTACTGGACCCAACACCCGCGCGAATGCTCAGCGAACAAGCCCTGTACTCTGTCGAGAACATTACCTCGCTGTTTTCGGTGTTAGAGCTCGGGATAGGCGTGACCACGTTACCTAAACTGGCTTTCCCAACCAATGAAACCCGCTTGGTGTGGATTCCGTTAATTGACCCACCCTTGCAACGACAAATCGGTATATTCAGATTGTCTGATCGTACGATCTCGCCACAAGCACAGGCTTTTCATGACTTATGTATTCAATACCTCAGTTATGAAGAGTCATAAGAGAGCTTAGATTAAGTAAATTAGGCAGCGTTCTGCTGCCATTTACTTCCTCAAAACTCGATGTTTCTTCTCCGCACCATGCTTCTCGCAAACCCAATCCCCCATTTCACTTCTATATCATCAACATTTAGGCGCTGAATTTTCACCCTCACGCACGCAAATAGTGACAAGCTGACAACAATATAAAAAATATTCGCTTATTGATAAGGAGCGACGTACGTTTAATTTACCAGAAAAATGAGATCTTCCATCATTGCCTCAAACAAGCTTAACCCGTGCCAAAATCACACGTCGCAATTCAGCTTGTAAATGAACCTAAGTGTTTGAATAGTCTTAATTGATAAGATCATAAGTTGAAAATTTAGCTCGCTGCTCCCTTCTAAAAAGACCCTCTTTTTCACAAGGATAAAGCATCTTAAATATTCATGAATAAAGTGATAGAACTATTACTTTCATAAATGAAAAATACTCATTTCAAAAATGGAATTATTGATGTCAATATTTGTCGTTTTGATCACATAATTTTAGGCGTAATTTATATTTTGTCGAAACGATAGTGAATTAGCTTAATTCGTTTCATTTCGTCAGGAGATATAAAACCAGCAAGGGTTTTTCTTTAAAGCAAATCAAGTGTTATTAACAAGTGAAATGTAGTAACAAGTTAAATTTAAACTGTGTTTTATATTAACTTACACTGTTTAGCATAAGGTTTTATTATGAGGCTTAATGGGATTAGTAGCGACATCCTTGTTGCCGCTAAAAGAGTTGTTCTCTGCCAAATAGTATTAGCCATCGGTGTAGTTTTATATGAAGTGTTTTTTGGTAATAAAGTAGATATGGAATCATCAGCTTTGGGCATCGTAATTGCAATGTTGCCACCGCTGTTTGGATTTATATATGCAAGCCTAAAGGTGCGTAAGAATCCTAATTATAGTTTACGTGACTTAATGCAAATGAGTCGTGTCGTAAAAATAACATATACGTTTTTGATGTTTATCTTGGCGTTCCAATTCTTCAAATTGGATAACCCAGTAATATTATATGCGTACATCTTTACTATGGTTGGATACTTCTTAACACCGTTTATTACCGCCTCTAATAGATCGGAGTACGCGTAGTATGGATCAAGTAACTACCGCTCACGAATACATAGAGCATCACTTAACCTTCTTAACTACAGGTGATGGTTTCTGGGCGTTTAACATTGACTCGATGTTGGTATCTTGGATTACAGGTTTACTTTTCATCGGTGCATTTCGCTATGTTGCCACTCGTGGCACTAGCGGCGTTCCAGGTCGTTTTCAATGTTTTATCGAGCTTGTCTTTGACTTTGTTAATAATCTCGTCAAAGAGATTTTTCAAGCGGAAGATAAATTAATAGGACCACTGGCATTAACCACTTTTGTTTGGGTGTTGTTAATGAATGCAGTCGACCTATTACCCATTGATTTAATCCCGGGGTTAACTCGAGCTGTGGGTCTAGAGCACTTTAGAGACCTACCAACAGCAGACGTAAATATACCAATGTCTATGGCACTAGGTGTGTTTATTCTACTGTTAACCTATACATTTAAAAATAAAGGTTTGAAAGGCTTTATCAAAGAGCTAACTACTCAGCCATTTGATAACCCTCTTTTATATCCTGTTAACTTAGTTCTTGAATTAATAACATTAATTTCAAAGCCAATATCATTAGGCTTACGATTATTCGGAAATATGTATGCAGGCGAGATGATATTCATCCTTATTGCACTAATGCCTTGGTGGATGCAGTGGGCACTGAGTGTACCTTGGGCCTTATTCCACATATTAATCGTATTCTTACAAGCATTTATATTTATGGTACTGACCGTTGTTTATTTAGGAATGGCAACAGAAGAACACCACTAATTAATAACTAAAAAATTAACTAACAAATTATTTTCGGAGATACAAATGGATATCGTAAGCGCAGTTTTATATGTAGCAGGTGCATTACTGATCGGTTTAGGTGCAGCAGGTGCAGCATCTGGTATTGGTAACTTAGCAGGTAAATACCTTGAAGGTGTTGCGCGTCAACCAGACCTTACTCCAATGCTTCGTACTCAATTCTTCATCATGATGGGTCTTGTGGATGCAGTACCGATGATCGGTGTTGGTATCGGTCTATACATCATCTTCGCCGTGGCTTAATCAAACCGCTTTGAAAGATCGATTTATACATAATCAAGATTTAGTGAGGAAGGTATGAACTTAAATGCAAGCATGTTTGGACAAGCAATCTCATTCGTGATTTTTGTTTGGCTCTGCATGAAATATGTATGGCCCCCTCTCACCGCGATGTTAGACGAGCGCCAAAAAGAAATCGCTGATGGTTTACGCCACTCAGAGAATGCTGCGAAAGAGCTAGAACTAGCAAAATCAAATGGCGCGCAACTCATCGAAGATGCAAGAAAAGATGTGACTGAACTGGTTGAACAAGGCCGAAAACGCCGCAATGAAATCATCAGCTTAGCGCAACAAGAAGCCGAGCAAGAAAAGGCACGCATCTTAGAACAAGGTAGAGCTGAGCTAGAAGGCGAACGCCAAAAGATACGCCGTGAACTTCAGGCGGATATGGCAGACGCAGTGATTCAAAGTGCACAGAAACTGATTAGCAAAAACCTAGATTCCGCAACGAACCGAGCGCTAGTTGACCAAATGATTAGCGAACTCTAAGGAGAGGCAATATGTCAGATTACACCAATATTGCTCATCCCTACGCCAAAGCATCGTTTGAATTTGCTTTAGGTGAAAACCAGTTACAAGAGTGGCACTCAATGCTGTCCATTCTTGTGGCTGTCGCGGAAGAAGAAACGATCGCTAGTCAGATTTCTTCAGCAGAAGGTGCTTCTACACACCAAACAGAAGAGCTGGCAAACCTCATCATTCATATTTGCCAAGGACTCGTTGATGACCACGTCATTAATCTTATTCGAGTCTTGGCCGAGAACGGCCGTCTTTCTGTCGTAAGAGACCTGTTTGAATTGTTCTGCGAGCTAAAGGACGAACATGAACGTGTAGTGCCTGTCACTGTCACCAGTTCAGAAATGCTGACACAGGATCAAGTTACGTCATTAACAGCTGCACTTGAGAAGAAATTAGAGCGTCAGGTTGAAATGAAGCAGGTTATTGATGACACGTTAGTGGGTGGAATGGTCATCAAGGCGGGTGAAACCGTTATCGATGGTTCTTTAAACACATCAATTGACCGATTGGCTCATCAACTTCACGCGAGATAGGTAACAATTATGCAATTAAATTCAAATGAAATCAGCGATCTAATCAAAGAACGCATCTCGAAATTTAATGTGAGCACCGAGGCTCGCAATGAAGGCACTATCGTATCGGTTCGTGATGGCATCATCACAATCAATGGCCTTGCTGATGTTATGCAAGGCGAGATGATTGAGCTACCAGGTGGCAAATACGCACTCGCACTTAACCTCGACACCCACTCAGTAGGCGCGGTGGTTATGGGTCCCTACACTGACCTCTCTGAAGGTATGAAAGTGAAAGGTACAGGTCGTATCTTAGAGGTACCCGTCGGTAACGGACTTCTTGGCCGTGTCGTGAACACATTAGGCGAGCCAATCGATGGAAAAGGCCCAGTAAGTTGTGACCGACTCGACCCTGTAGAAGTGATTGCACCTGGTGTAATCGAACGTAAATCTGTTGATCAACCTATTCAAACTGGCTACAAAGCGGTTGATACCATGGTGCCAATCGGTCGTGGTCAACGTGAACTTATCATCGGTGACCGTCAGACGGGTAAAACAGCGTTAGCTATCGATGCGATCATCAATCAGAAAGATTCTGGCATCAAATGTGTGTATGTGGCGATTGGCCAAAAAGCCTCCACTATCGCTAACGTGGTTCGTAAACTCGAAGACCACGATGCGCTTAAAAACACCATCGTCGTTGTGGCGTCAGCATCAGAGTCTGCTGCGCTTCAATACCTAGCCCCTTATGCCGGTTGCACTATGGGTGAGTACTTCCGTGACCGCGGTGAAGATGCATTGATCATCTATGATGACCTATCAAAACAAGCCGTTGCTTACCGTCAAATCTCGTTGCTATTGAAACGCCCACCGGGTCGTGAAGCCTTCCCTGGCGACGTATTCTACCTTCACTCACGCCTACTAGAACGTGCAGCACGAGTGAATGCAGAGTATGTAGAGAAGTTCACTAACGGTGAAGTGAAAGGCCAAACTGGCTCATTAACGGCGCTTCCTATCATTGAAACTCAGGCGGGTGACGTATCAGCGTTTGTACCAACCAACGTAATCTCAATCACTGATGGTCAGGTTTTCCTTCAAACCCAATTGTTTAACTCAGGCTTACGTCCTGCAGTAGACCCAGGTATCTCGGTATCTCGTGTGGGTGGTGCAGCGCAATGCAAGATCATCAAGAAACTGTCTGGTGGTATCCGTACTTCATTAGCTCAATATCGCGAGCTGGCGGCCTTTGCTCAATTCTCTTCTGACTTAGATGAGATGACGCGCAAACAGCTAGACCATGGTGAGCGTGTTACCGAACTAATGAAGCAAAAACAATACTCTCCTATGTCAGTCGCTGAGCAAGCAACGGTTATCTACGCGGCAGAGAAAGGCTACTTGGCCGGTGTTGAGCTAAGCAACATTGCCCGTTTTGAAGAAGAGCTGATTGCTTACGCCAAAGGTCAGAACCCTG
Source organism: Vibrio sp. 10N.261.46.A3 (assembly GCF_041472995.1). NCBI lineage: Bacteria > Pseudomonadati > Pseudomonadota > Gammaproteobacteria > Vibrionales > Vibrionaceae > Vibrio > Vibrio sp. 10N.261.46.A3. The sequence continues at coordinate 55,529 of NZ_JBFRRH010000064.1, forward strand.
CGCTGTTCGAAAAAATCAACGCGACAGGCGATTACAACGACGAAATCGATGGCGCTCTTAAAGAGATCCTAGAAGGTTTTGTTGGGATGAAAGCTTGGTAAGTGCTCCGGTTTGTTAGCTGGAAATCAAAACAAATAGGAGCAGATTATGGCAAGTACTAAAGAAATTCGCACCAAGATAGCCAGTGTTAGTAACACTCAAAAAATCACTAGCGCAATGGAAATGGTTGCAGCAAGTAAGATGCGCAAGGTTCAAGACAACATGACGCTAACTCGCCCCTACGCCGAGAACATGCGAAAAGTTATCTCTCATGTTGCATCGGGTTCGCTGGAATACCAGCACCCTTACCTGCAACAGCGTGAACCTAAGCGTGTCGCTTACATCATTATCTCGTCCGATCGCGGCTTGTGTGGTGGCTTGAACTCAAACTTGTTCAAGAAAGTGTTAGAAGAAATGGAGCAATGGCGCACCAGGGGAGTCGAGGTAGAAACAACCTTAGTGGGATCTAAGGCTATCTCGTTCTTCCAACGCGGCGGCAACGTCATTGCACAAACGTCAGGTCTTGGCGATACACCTAAGTTAGAAGACATCTTAGGTACGGTGAACGCGATGCTGGGGCATTACGACGAAGGCAAGATCGACAGCTTGTATCTCGTTTACAACCAGTTCGTCAACACCATGGTTCAAGCGCCAACGACCTTGCAGTTGCTCCCCCACCCTTCGGATTCTGAGGAAGGTGGTGAGCCTAAAAAAACGCGTCGTTGGGACTACATCTATGAGCAAGCACCCAAAGACATACTCTCAGAACTGTTACACCGATACATCGAATCGCAAGTGTATCAAGGCATTGTTGAGAGCATTGCCTGTGAGCAAGCAGCCCGAATGGTCGCAATGAAAGCCGCGACTGATAACGCAGGCCAACTCATTGATGACTTGCAGTTGGTTTACAACAAGGCGCGTCAGGCTGCCATTACCCAAGAGCTGAGTGAAATAGTCTCAGGTGCCCAAGCTGTCTAGGGCTAGAAAAGACTGGGTCAAGAACAGAATTTGAGGATTTAAGAATGAGTGTTGGAAAAATAGTTAAAGTAATCGGCGCGGTGGTTGACGTCGAGTTCAGCGGCGGCAACAGCCCACGCGTTTATGATGCATTGAAAGTGACTAGCGACGAAGCAAGCTCGTTAGTATTGGAAGTACAGCAACAACTGGGTAGCAATATCGTTCGTTGTATTGCAATGGGTACGTCAGATGGCTTACGTCGTGGCCTAACGGTTGAAAACACAGGCTCTCCAATCACGGTTCCTGTGGGTGAAGAAACACTAGGCCGTATCATGAACGTGCTTGGTCAACCTATCGATGAGTGTGGTGAAATCGGTCAGAAAGAAAACTACGAGATTCACCGTGAAGCCCCTTCTTATGAAGAACAAGCAAACAGCACTGAGCTTTTAGAAACCGGCGTTAAGGTTATCGACCTTATCTGTCCATTCGCTAAGGGTGGTAAAATTGGTCTGTTCGGTGGTGCTGGTGTAGGTAAAACCGTCAACATGATGGAGCTTATCAACAACATCGCCAAAGCCCACTCAGGTCTTTCTGTATTTACCGGTGTAGGTGAGCGTACTCGTGAAGGTAACGACTTCTACTACGAGATGAAAGAAGCGGGTGTACTAGACAAAGTAGCCATGGTTTACGGCCAAATGAACGAGCCACCGGGAAACCGTCTACGTGTAGCACTTACAGGCCTAACTATGGCTGAGCGCTTCCGTGATGAAGGTCGTGACGTACTGTTGTTCATTGATAACATTTATCGTTACACGCTTGCCGGGACTGAGGTATCAGCTCTGCTAGGTCGTATGCCTTCTGCAGTAGGTTACCAACCAACACTGGCTGAAGAGATGGGTGTGCTTCAAGAGCGTATCACTTCGACTAGACAAGGCTCTATCACGTCTATCCAAGCGGTATACGTACCTGCGGATGACTTGACCGATCCATCACCAGCAACAACCTTTGCTCACTTAGATGCGACCGTTGTACTGTCTCGTAATATCGCGGCATTGGGCCTCTACCCTGCGATTGATCCATTGGATTCAACCTCTCGCCAGTTGGACCCGCTTGTAGTTGGTCAAGAGCACTACGACATTGCACAAAAAGTACAAACAACGCTGCAACGCTACAAAGAGCTAAAAGACATCATTGCGATTCTTGGTATGGATGAGCTGTCTACTGAAGACAAACAGACCGTATCTCGCGCTCGTAAGATTGAACGTTTCTTAACGCAGCCTTACCACGTAGCCGAAGTGTTTACCGGTCAGAAAGGTGTCTTTGTACCGCTAAGCGAAACACTAAGAGGCTTTAAAGGTCTGTTAAGCGGTGAATATGACGATATCCCAGAGCAAGCGTTCTTGTACTGTGGCTCTATCGACGAAGTGCTTAACAAAGCAAAATCACTCTAAGAGGTAGGTGCACCATGGCTATCGGAATTACAGATAATACATTTCAACTTAATATTGTAAGTGCGGAAGGTACGCTGTTTTCAGGTCCAGCGTATGCCCTAGCCGTTTCTGGCGCTGATGGTGAACTGGGGATTCGCCCCGGTCACTCCCCGCTTCTCAGTAAGATCAAACCGGGCGTGACCGTGTTTGTTACAGACCCTAAGTCAGAAGGCCAAGTGCTTTATGTCTCTGGTGGGATGCTGGAAGTTCAGCCGGATGTGGTTACGTTGTTAGCCGACACTGCCTTGCATGGTAAAGACATTGACCGCGCTCGCGCAGAAGAAGCGAAATATGCCGCTCTAGAGAACATCAACAAGGGCAACATAGACATTAACTTTGCACAAGCTCAGCTAGAATTAGCGAAAGCCGTTGCTCAGTTACGTGCATCAGAACTAACTTCTTCTCACACAAGACACTGAGAATAGAACTTAGATGCTTAGTGCTTAATATGTAAATAGTCTACCCACTTAAACATGATTTAAGTGGGTAGACTACATCAGGAATCCTCCTCCTCTCTTTCAACTTCCCCACCCTTTTAACCGCTACTAATACATCCTTTTTCTCCCGAACTTACAACATTACTTATCTGCAAAGCGCGCTTGGTGCGGGTCAAGCTCATGACCAAGAGGCTGCGTCAGTGAATGGTACAGCTCAGGCTTACGACCACGAATCCAGCGTCTGCCAGTGCACATCTCCAACTCTTCAGCTTTCAGCTCTGCAATCACCATGTCGTTATCAACGCTATCGGTCTCTGTGATAATTTCACCATAAGGGTTTAGGATCATCGCATTGCCTGTTCTCACTTCATCCATATCAACACCCACACCATTACTGAACACCACAAACAGGCCGTTATCGTGCGCTCTTGCAGGCAGCCAACGCATTAGCCACTCGCGACCATTCTTGCCCTGCATTTCAGCACGAATCGCTTCTGGTTTTTCATCTCGGTTAAACCATAAATCTGGTTCAATTCGCTTCATCGCATTGGGGCTACGTGACTGACAACCGCCCGTCTGGTGTGGTGCAATCAAAATATCGGCACCTTTCAATGCAGTAATTCGAACATTCTCAACCAAGTTGTTATCCCAACAAATCAAGATACCTACTTTGCAACCGTGGGGCGTATCGAACACCGTGTATTGGTCGCCGCTGCTCATATGTGCGCTCACAAAGGTGTGCAGTTTACGGTGTTTCTGAACTTCTCCATTTGGCATCGCGAACACATAAGTGTTGTATAACTCGCCATCCACACCCTGCTCTATCAAGCCTGCGCCAACACTGATTCCAAACTGTGTTGCCAGTGCAATCAGCTTTTGAGTCGATTCACCGTTCGGCACAGGTTCCGCTAGTGCTTGTATCTCGTCTCGCGACAAAGCAGACACATGCCAGTAGCCAGTGATGCACATCTCTGGGAAACTGATGATCTCCACACCACTCTCCGAAGCTTGTCGAACATATTCTTCTATCACAGATAGGTTATACGCCTTGTCACCTGCATGGTGGTTGAATTGAACCGACGCTACTTTAATATCTCTCTTCATGATTTGTCCTCAAACTTCGCTTTTTCTGATTTGCTCTGGACTCAGTATAAAAAATCGATTCAATTCCATATAATGAAAAATATTATTAGTTCAATGAGCATTTGGAATGGAATTTGATTTACTGAAGGCATTTTGTCAGTTAGCTAAATCTGGCAATTATCGCTTGGCATCAGAGCAGCTCTACATCACTCAGTCAGCTCTTACTAAAAAGATTCAACGACTTGAATCCAACCTTGGGGCGTCTCTGTTTTCTCGTGGTAGACATGGCGCAGAACTGACGCATGCGGGTAAAACATTACTAGCAGAAGCACAACGTTTAGTTCATTCAATGCAGGCGTTTGAGCAGCTTTCAGGCTCTGTGGTGAAAGGAACTCAGGGACATTTGAACATAGGCTTTGGTGTGTCCACTTATCATGAAGCGCCCAAGCTTATTGCGGCTTATAAACAGCAATACCCAGAGGTTCACATCACCTTAAATGACACGCCCTCCAAGCAGCAAACCGACGAGTTATTGAGCCATGAGCTCGATATCAGTTTCAATCGAATCCCCGACTCCACGGATTTAGAAAATCTAACCCTATTCAATGATTCCCTTGTAATCGCGATACACAAAGACCTTCTCAAGCAAGCGCCAAGCAAAGATCAGATTATCTCTGAGTTAGCGAAATGGCCTTACCTAAAACTCGCTCAACATCGCGGCCCAGGACTAGACAAGCAGATCCAACAATATTGCCTCGCCAATAATATCGACCTATCAAAGACACAAGAAGCCGACGACATTCTTACCCTGCTAGCGTTAGTATCGGCCAATATCGGTTTCACCATTGTGCCAAACAGCGCGCAGTACATTAGTAACACCGATGTGGAATTCATTGCGTTAGAAGGTGAACACGCGACTTGGCCTGTCGGGTTGATCTGGAATGGAGAGAGTGACAACCCACTCAGGGATAGATTTGTAGAGTTTGTGGCTCATCAAAAAGGAAATTAGACCAGAAGCTAAATTTCACCAACAAAAAAGGCTCACTAAATAGTGAGCCTTTTGATATCTGCTTAACGTAAAGCTAGGTCAAACCTTGCTTAGGTTTCGAAAGAATAGCTTTAGAGCCGTAGTTTAGAGCTGTGCTTTAGAACTATAACTTAGAAGAATTCAATCGAGTTACGGCCGCTTTTGTCGTCACGTGTTGGCTTCGGCGTGTCCGCTTTCTTTTTCGGTTTCTTCTCTTTTTTCTCTTTCTTTGGTTCAGCCTTTGCGCTTAGCATTTCTGCTTTGCTTTTCTTAGATTCTTTCTTCTGAGAATCCTTTTTAGACTGACCTTTCTTCGCCTTGTTCTCTTTTTTAGGCGCTTCTTTCTTTTTCGGCTTTTCTGATTCTTCTTGTACTGGCTGATCACACACCACTACATAGTATTCTTGGTTGAATTCAAAGAAGTCGCCATCGTACATTTTACGACGCTTACGCGTTTCCAGCTCACCATTTACCGCTACGTAGCCTTCAGAGATGATGTGCTTAGCTTCACCGCCACCACTCACTAGGTTAGCAATCTTAAACACTTTGTAGAGCTCGATTGGCTGTGACGAAACATCAATACCAATTGCTTCAATTTCAATCTCTTCGCCTTCTTCGCCCAGCTCTTGGCCTTCGTAATCAGCGTCTTCGTAATGTTCTTGGTCCATGGTGACCTCTACCTAAATATGTACTTCTGAAATATTGGGCGCAGTGTAATCTTAAAACAACGAAATGACCATGTTGAATTATGGTTCAAGCATCGAGTTCACTGGATTAAAACTATCTTTAGCGCCACAAAACAAAAGAAGAGAACTAACATCATTAGCTCTCTTCTTATTTAAACCATAGCTTAGTTACCGCTTGTTAGGTCGCTAAACCATAGATAGTTAAACCATGGCTAGTTGAACCATAGATAGCTCACTCAGGTGTTTTAAAAGAACCACTTCACGCCGACTTCTGCTTTTAGTTCGTAGTCACCTTCTAGCGTAACGCCCGTTGGCAGAGTGACATCTGCTGATGCGTATTGCAGTTTCGTCATTAGCCACTGAGTTCGGTCTTCCTTAATAGGAGCGTTCATCATAATGTTGAAAGACGTCGACTCAAGTTCCACTGTATCGCCAGAAACATTCATGTATTCAGGCCATGCTTGAACAAACGCGCCAGAATCGCCCATTGGGATGGTGGCAAACAGGTTTAGCATGTAGCCGTCTGCCGTTTCACCAAACACTTCACCGATGGTGTAGTTTACGTTTGGAAACAGCATTGCACCGCCGGTATAAGCAGGGTTGATCAAGCCGATTGCACCCACAGAAACCAACGTATTGTCATCCAAGCCCAATGCCGAGTTCTTAGTGTGGATGAAGTCCGCCATGAAGCCAACACGCGGCATCAATGAACTATCAATAGCTGATACTTGGAAATATTGAGCTCGGCTACCAAGGTAATCAACGCCCATCGAATCTTTGCCAGGCTTAGCATCTGAGTCGCCAAAGTTGCCTTCGATAAAGCCACCGAACTGAGTCGTTTCAGACCATGCTCCAGTTAGCATTGAAGACAAACGGATATCAGCGTCAGAAGTAACAAAAAAAGCAGCTTGTGTATAAACGCGAGTTAGATCCGATGGATCAATCACTTGGCTTTCTTCTTCATTCGCCAAAGCAGTACCAGACATTGCAGCTAACATTGAAGCGGTCAGTAATAGTTTTTTCATGTGTAAACCTTATTCTCATTGGAGCCATAGCCGCTTCCTTACTCACATGGCTCATGTTTAATAACTTGGTCAGAGAAATACTCCCTGCCTCCCTCCATTATCAGACGATAAAAACAATCTTTAAAATTCATAACGAGGGGTAAAAACCATCAATAAAGCAACAACACACCTTTGCCGTCACTTTATTGAGGCTACGGGTTACTGTTGTTTCGTTTTCAGCTTTTCACGGAGTGTTTGGAAAATGGCGTAGAAGCCCGGAGTCATCATCGAACCGACCACCAGCACCATCAACATGCCACCCAGTAGTGCCAATCCAGTGGTGTTCTGAGAGATAGCCCCTGCACCATTGGCAAACACTAAAGGCAAGATGCCAAGAATGAATGACCATGACGTCATGTTTACGGCTCTAAAACGCATCTTGCCACCTTGGATCGCTGCCTCTTCGATACTTAAACCTTGAGTTTCACGCTTCAGCTTTGAGAACTCGACCATCAGAATCGCGTTCTTAGCTGCAAGGGAAATCAATAGAATCAAGCCAATTTGACCGTAGATAGACAAGGCTTGCCCACCCGCTAATAGCGCCGCGAAGGTACCCACAGCAGCGGTTGGAGCCACAATGATGATCGCAGCAGGCAGAGCCCATGATTCGTACTGAGCAACAAGGAACAAGTAGATGAATACCAGTGCTAAAACCAAAGCGATTTGAGCTGTGTTCCCCGCCAACTTCTCTTGATAAGCCATGTTGGTCCACTCATAGGTGTAACCCTGAGTGAGAACTTCCTCGGCGATACGCTCCATTGCATCAATCGCTTCACCAGATGAGTAACCTGGAGCTGGATTTAGCTGCAAACGTGCCGCAGGTAACATGTTGTAGCTTGTGACTAGATCAGGCTCTAATGTCGGTTCAATCGTTGCGACAGCAGACAACGGAACTTGCTCGCCAAGCGCCGACGGGACATGTATGCGTAACACATCAGATAGATCATTTCGTTGTTCCCCTTTAGCTTGAACAAAAACTCGGTAGCTTCTTCCGTTTAGGGCAAAGTCATTAACGTATGCAGACGCCAGATGTGTCGCCATCGCATCGTTAATTGCACTGAGTGGTACGCCTAACTGACGCGCTTTCTCGCGATCAATTTCAACGTTGTAATGTGGAACATTGGCACGATAAGTCGTCATCGCATTGGTGATTTCTGGCGCTTGATTGGCCGCTGCCATCATCGCGTAAGTCACTTGTGCAAGTTCTTGAGCAGTGCGGCCAGACGTGTCTTGCACCATAAACTCAAGTGCATCACCGATACCAATACCTGGAATAGGTGGTAGACCCATAGCGATGCTCATCGACTTATCAATGCCATACAACTGCATGTTGATGCGCTGGGCAACCGCAGCTTGTGTATGATCGCCATCCATTGCAAGACGCTCATCCCAGTCTTTCAAATTGACGAACATGGTCGCTGAGTTAGCGGCAACACCACCGGTCAGAGCATTGAAGCCAATCGCACCTGCGAAATCTTCAATTGCTGGATCTTGGTTTAATACCGCTTCAGCTTGACGAATCAAGTCATGAGTACGCTCTTTCGATGCGTTATCAGGCAAGAACATCGCGAGCGCTAACACGCCTTTGTCTTCAGCTGGAACAAATGCCGTCGGTAGCTTGTCATTCATTACTACCATGGCAGTAATAGCCACTGCGAACGACACCAGAAGCAAAGCTGATTTGCGAACCAATAAAGAGACTGCTTTACCGTAAGCCGTCGTCACTTTGTCGAACATTGCATTGAATGCCACAAACCACTTAGCAGGCTTAGGATTGCGCTTCATAACCATTGCACATAGTGCAGGTGACAAAGTAAGTGCATTGATAGCGGATAGCACCAAAGCGATACAGATGGTGATAGAGAACTGAGCAAACATCAGCCCCGTAATACCTGGCAGCAATGCCACAGGAATAAACACCGCAAGCATTACTAGTGTCGACGCGACAATCGGGCCGGTGACTTCTTTCATCGCTCGATTGGTGGCTTCTTTGGCATCAATGGTTTGGTTTTCATTGAGAATGCGTTCTACGTTCTCAACCACCAAAATGGCATTGTCCACCACGATACCAATCGCCAGAATCAAGCCAAATAAGGTAACGGTATTGATACTAAAGCCACCCATTTGCATGAAAGCAAAAGTACCAATCAAAGACACAGGAATCGCAACCACAGGTGCAAGTGTTGTTCTGACATTACCTAAGAACAGGTAAGTCACCGCAATAACAAGCCCGACAGCAACAATCAAGGTTTCAACGATACTGCGAATAGACGCTTCAACCGATAAGGTGGTATCGTATGGGATCGCGTAAGTCATACCGGCAGGCATGATGCTTTCGATGTCTTCCAATACCGATTTAACCGCAGCGCCTGTTTCCAAAGCGTTGGCATCAGGGTTAGCCTGCATTGCAACTAGAGCAGCATCTCCGCCATTGTAGGTTGCGTAGGCATCATAGAATTGGCTGCCAATCTCCACGTTAGATACGTCTTTCAGATAGATTTGATTGCCGTCTGCTAACGTTTTTACAATGATTTGTTCAAACTCTTCTGCACTCGACAGTCGACCTTGTGTGATCAAGTTAAACTGCAATGCGGCATTTTCACGACTTGGACCTTGGCCAATTCGCCCTGCTGGCACTACTGCATTTTGTTCACGAATGGCGTTCTTCACATCAAATGTCGTGACACCCAGTGACGCCATGCGGTCCATATCGAGCCACACGCGCATACCATAGGTCGCACCGATTAAATCGCTGCTTGCTAAGCCAGAGATACGAGCGATACGCTCCATGAAGTTTGCTTCAACCCAGCTGTTAAGCTCTAGCTCTGACATCGCTTGGTCTTCAGAGTAGAAAGCAATCGCGAGCAAGTCATCCGGCGCGGCTTTACGAATACGCACACCACGAGCACGAACTTCAAACGGCAGCATGTTTTCAGCAACGGCAACGCGGTTAGATACGTTAACCATTGCCATATCGGCGTCAACGCTGTTATCAAAGGTAATGTTTAAGAAGTAACGGCCATCGTTGGTTGAACGTGACTGCATGTAAACCATGCCATCAACACCGTTCACTTCCTCTTCGATTGGATTACCAATCACCTCTTTTACGGTTTCAGCACTGGCGCCCGGCATGAACGCGACTACACGAACTTGTGGAGGCGTCACGCTTGGGTACTCTGAAATCGGCATGGTTTTAATCGCAATCAAGCCAATCAAGGTCAAGAAGATCGAGATAACAAACGCAAATTTCGGTCGGTTGATAAAAAATTTACTGAGCATAATCTATTACTCCGCAACTGAAACAGGGGCACTAGGACGAATGCGTTGCAGCCCGCCAACAATCACTGGTTCACCGGCGTCCAAGCCATTTGCGACGAAAACATCTTGTCCAATTCGATCACCTACAACGACATCACGACGTACCGCATTACCTTCTTCGATAGTAAGTACATATTGAGTGAGCTGATCTTGATGGATCGCCTTATGAGGAATTTGCACGCCGCTTAATGGTTCTGCACTCGTAAGCCCAACACGAACAAATTGATTTGGCAGCAGACCCGCTTCGCTGTTATCAAAAGAGGCAGAAATCGTCACTGTACCGCTGGCTGCATTTACTTTGTTATCAACAAAAGCGATGTTGCCTTGGTAATCCGTCAATTGGCCATCACGCTCAAGCAATACAGATGTCGCTTGCTTGCCTTGAAGCTGATACTGACTCAGTTCGCTTTCTTTAATCGAGAAGGTCGCATCGATCGGATCCATCTTGATCAGGTCAATCAATGGGCCAAAGTTAGGTCCTACCATGTCACCGATAGAGAAGTTACTTTTCCCTAACTGACCTGAGTACGGTGCTTTAACTTGGGTTTGGTCTAAGTTGTCTTGCTGAACTCTTACATTTGCTCGCGCAGACACCACTCGAGATCTCGCCATCTCTAGCTCAGCAATACTGAAATCGAGCTGCGACTGTGAAATACCGCCCGACTTCAACATCTGAGTGGTTCTTTCATGGTTTAGCTGAGTCAAGCTCAGTGCCGATTGCGCTTCAGATAAGGTTGCTTTTGCCGCATCAAATGCCGCTTGGTATGACGTTGGGTCAATTTCAAAAAGCACAGCGCCCGCTTCGACATAAGCACCGTCATCAAAGAGTTTATTTAACAAGAAACCACTGGTTCTTGGTGTCAGTTGAGCAGATTCAACCGCCTCCATTCTTCCGACGTGGTATTGGATTGGCGAATGTGCCATTTCCTCTGCAAGCACCACAGTTACCGGTGTGCTAGGCACTGGAGCAACGGTTTGCTCCGTAGGTTGTGAATTACCACCACAGCCTGCAAGTAAGATACTTGCGGTTAATAACGTTATTGTTTTTTTCATCGTGTGTTCTCTACAAATACGTCGATACATTGAGTGACCGCATCCTGATTCAATCTAAGGTTTAATCTCAGGTGCCATCACATTTGATCTATTTTCTATTCGGCGCTTGCGCCATGATTTCGAGCGATCGCTTTAACCCGCTTTTTCGACTAGCGTTTCAATCCAGCGTTAATCGCACTGATGTCTTCAGGTAGAAGCTCGCCACCTAAGAACTTGAGCTGCAGTGACACCAAAATGAAATCAATTTGCGCTTCAGTAAGGTCTTGCTTCGCCGCATAAAGCTGACGAGTTCCGTTCAGCACATCGACAATCGTTCTGCTGCCAATTTCAAAACCTTGTTGAGTCGCAACAAGTGAGCGTTCGGCAGAATGAACAGCGTTGGCATAGGCTTGCTGAGCACTAATAAGGGCATTGAGGTCTTTTTCTGCACCGCGGATTTGACGCGTCACGCTTCTCCAAGATTGTTCTTGAAGCTGAAGTGCTTGTTGGTATTGAACCTTGGCTTGTTGTACTTCGTTGCTGGTTGCCCCGCCTCGGTAAACAGGCAAAGTCATTGCTACACCTGCAAACACAGTTGAGTTGTCATCAATGCTATTAAACTGCTGCTTTGACTGACCCATCTCGGTTCTACGAATCTCGCTCGCAAACGTATAACGGTACTCAGCAACCAAGCCTAACGACGGTTGATGCCCAGCTTGCGCCAGTTCAATCTGCTGCTTGCTTAGCTCAACCAGTTGTTTCTGAATTTGCATCTCAGGGTTGAATTGCTGCGCTTTTTCCTGCCATGTCAGCGCATTTTCTGGCGTTGGGATATTGGCGTCGTAACGGTCAGTATTCAGTGGATAAACCGACGTAAACTCATTGCCAGACAGCTCGTAAAGCGCGTCCAATGATTTCTCAACTTCGTTTTCAGCCACAATCACAGATGCAGAAACCAAATCGAACTGAGCGCGCGCATCAATCACGTCATTTTCCGGAATCATCCCCAATGAAAATTGACGTTCGGTTTGCTTAAGCTGCTCTTCGATCGCTTCTTGTGTCGCTTTGGTTTGCTTTAACGACTCTTGCGCTTTAAGGGCATTGAAATAACCCACCACGACTTGCAAAGCGAGGCTCTCTAACGCAACTTGGTGTGAGACTTGGCTGAGCTCAACCTGTTGATTACTTAGCTCATTTGCCGCGTTCAGTTTCGCGTTATAAAGATTTTGCCCAACAGAAATCGACGCTTGCGCCGCGTTGGTGTCTATCTCGTTGAGTGTGGTGTAGCTGTTACGAAGCACACCATACGCAAGGTTTGCACCAACCTGAGGTAAATACGCGGCACCTACTTTGTCTGCACCATAAGTCGCACTATCAATGGCTAGTGCTGCACTTTTTAACGCAGGGTTATTGTCGAGAGATTGCTGATACAGCTCACTTAAGCTGACACTTTCAGCCAAGGCTCCGTAGCTCGTTAATGCTCCGGCCACCAGCACAGCTAACGCCGAAATCTTCATAGAAGATCTCGGCGTTCTGCGATTAACGGCAACCGTACTTGGAAGCATTGAAGTTTGTTTTTTCATGGAATGACCCACCAACACATCAAATGGATGAACGGACTTGCGCCCTTTTGAGTCAAGTTTTGCGATTTAGGGAGTTGAGCTGTAGCGCCGTCGGAATCAAACTTGTTCTAAGTCATGATTTACGGGCAAATACCGAGGGTTTTGTGTCGGGTTCCACAGAGAATTTAGATTTAATTAATTACTTATTAAATAGATTTAAATCAAAATTAGTCATAGCACCCACTGATAGAATCACCACATTACCTATTCACTGAGTTAATCTCGTAAATGTCCGATTTGATTTGCACTCGTGGCTACATCACTTGGTTTAACCTAGAAAACGGGTTTGGTTTTGCTAAACCTGATCACGGTGATATTGATGTACTCATTCACATCAGTGTCATTGAATTTGATGGTGAAATTAACTTAGAGGAAGGTCAGAGAGTTTATATGGAGCTTGAGGAAGTAAAAGATAAGCCTCACTGGAATGCCGTCAAAGTGCTACCTCTGGCAAAACCATTCTCTGCATTAGAGTCAGTATGATGAATACTCATCAACGAGGTCGCCCTACGCTGTCGCCAGTTGTGAAGCTTGCTAAACACATTGTGAAAGACTATCAAGATTACGTGAGCCTTAACCTTCGTTACCAAGCCCAGCTTCGTCAACACTACCCAGAACACAATGCAGAACAGGTAGCTGTCATTAACGCCGACATCATCAGCGCCTCCGAGGAATATAAGATTTGGAGCAGCATTGATAACCTGATGCTATCTGCGCAACGTCATTCTGAACCGACCCAGCAATGGCAAAGCATTCAAGAGAAAGTATTAGACAATGTGCAGCAGCTTATTAGCCTGTACCAACTTCGGATTAGGTCGCTTCCGTCACAGCCAAGGTCAATACTTGTGTGTGATTTCGCGGATCAACTTTGGGTCCATGAGCAAGCTTTCTCACAAAAAGAAATCTCGCAAAAGGGAACCTCTCAAACAGTAATCTCGCAAACGTTAATTTCGCAAACAGTGAACCCTTGGCTCAAAAGTACATTAGTTGAGGCGACTGGCTTTCAACAAGATGATTGGTTCTATACCGTCACTGAAAACTTCAAATCAAGCATCAGAGAGCTCAACGGAGCTTTATTGAATGGTTCAGAGAGTCTCAGTCATTTCTGGAGTGACGACACTTCGTTTGTGCTTGAGCGCATCAAGCATCATAGAAAGGTCATTCGCTTACTGATGCTGCATATTATTGACAACAAAATTGATTCACTGCTACCAAGGCAAGGACAAAGCAGCGCGGGCAGGCCTGCACTCCCCTTGCCTGTACAATTAATGCGACAAGAGCAAGCGCTCCAAGATACGTACCTCGAATACAGACACGCGTGTCATGCACACAATCAACCAGCGCTAGGTATCGAAACACTGGCCGCCAAGGCGCTCGAAAAAAACAGCAAAGCAACAACCCAAACAAAAGCCGGTAGAAAACCGATGAGCGAACTGCAAAAGCTCGTCAATCAGAGCCTAGTATTAGAAGACCAGATACTGTGCCAAGAGCACCAACTTAAAGAGCGCACCATTGATTATTCAAAATTGAAATCTAACCAAAGTAGCGACGTTGAAAGTGGCTCGGCAATAGATAAACCCGTTAAGAGAGGACGCCCAATACTCTCACCTCAAGACCAAATAGCTCGATTGAAAGTCAAACTCCACAACATAAATCAAGCCATTGAACAGTTGAAATCAAAAACTAAGCCAGCAGACACTGATACGATAGAGAGAAATATTTTGCAGTATCAAAGCCTTTGGCTGACCAATAAAATAGCGCACGCTGACCGCATATTGGTGATACAAGAGAGTCCACTTGAGCTTGCTCGGCGTCGCAAGTGGGATCAAAAGTTACTGACGATACGATCCACCTTAAGTAAGATTTAGACTTAACCTTGAGTGAGCTACGATGAGTTTCTACCTATTAAATCAAAATCTGCTTTTTAACAGTCAAAGTGGAAAGCTGTTAAACCTGACGTCTTTGCAAGAGACGCAACTGCGTTCCAATGAGTGGAAGTTGCTGTCACTTTTCATTGAACATTCAGGTTCTGACCTCACATCAGCGTTTATTCTTGAGGCCATTTGGGAAAGTACGCGTGCAAAATCGAGTGTCGCCACCGCGGTAAAAAACTTGCGTGCACAGCTGGGAGATTCGAGCGAACAACCAAAGTTCATCCAAACTCAAGTGATGAAGGGCTACGCCTATATCGGAGAAACTCAAGCGCTCACTGAAGCAGAATATCAATCATTGATTACTCGCCACGCTTCGTTATGGTCAAAAGCAGCAAGCTGGGTTCAGCATAACAAAACCTTTTTTATTCATAACCTTATCAGGTTCGCATGTGTTCTGTTTATCGGCTGGAACTTAGTCGGCTTATACCACAATGGCGCATTCAGTCGTTTAGTCACCGAGCCCACTATCGCGCCACCTATCCCGATGTTAATCCATCAAAACGCTGAGACGCCAAGTGATCACGATATTCAAATCTGCCAATCACTACTGATTGAAGCGCAGCAGAGCGCACTCTTCGATACTTTACCGTTACATCGTGAAAGCTCTGCTCCAACACTGCCGAGATTGTTCTGGCGAGATCACAATAAGGAGGTGCTTGTATGTCATCTTTCACCACTAAAGTAATCACAAGCAGTTTCATTATTGTAGCGCTGATGTCTTACGTCATCAAAGACCTCTACGTTACTCATTACAATCCAGAATCGGTGTTTTTGAATCAATATTGGTCTTATAAACACAGAGGATACCCCAGTCGATTTGGCTACTTGGCTCAGTTATGGGACATACGTGTCGTCGAGACGGAGTCTGAGGTTCTCATGACCAAAGATAAGTCTTATCACGCCATGCACTTCAATTTTTTTGACCAAACAGGAACCGTGGCTCATGTGAAAGTGAAATTCGACACTGAGTGGCAACGCTTTGAAAACAATCACATACAATTTGATGTCATTGCCGATTCAATTCGTTTGGAAGAAATCTCAGAGAAAATTGACGAGGTTAAATTCAAGTCGTTCTCGAGAGATATGATCCTTCGTATGTTTTCAACACCGAGAAAAATCATATCTGTATCGTCACACGAGATCATCACTGAATTGCCGTATATAGGATTGGTGAGACAGCTTAAAATCGAAACGCCACATTTACTTGAAGCGCGTTAATCGAACTCGAAAAATAAACACCTAGTATTGATCACACTTTCATCTCATTACCGAAGATAAAATTTAGCGAATTCAGCATTAATGCAGGATAATTTCCATCATAAAGTCTGAGTTCACTTTCTATTGAGGTTTGAGCATGTTTTCCTATGAGCATCTATTGGCATTTTGCACCACGTACGAAGCATCTTCATACAGCGCAGCTGCCAAAAAGTTAGGCAAAGACCGCACCACAATACGAGACCAAGTAAAGGCCGTCGAAGACTTATATGGCGTTACGCTATTTGAAATCATCGGAAAGAAAGCAACACCGACTCAAGCGGCTGATCATATTTATCAACGCTCCAAGGTTGTGTTGAATAACACCGAGAAGCTCAGCACCTCACTAGAAAACATCTATATGGATGAGATGCTGACGCTCAATATCTATCACGACATTTCGCTACCACTCAATTTAGCTGTCAAAATCGAGCACGCTTTACAACAAAAATGCCCTGAACTTCGTGTGCATTGGCTGCACCGCAATCGTGAAGAAGTCTTTGATAGTATTGAATCTGAAGCAAACAGCATCGCACTGATGCAGCATAAAAATATGCAGCGCTTTAGTAAAAACATCGAGTTCTTCTCTTTGGGTTATGGCGAGTTAGGTATGTATGCAGGAAGAAGAAGCAAACTCCCTCACCTTAATGCGCTCTCTATTGAAGACTTAAAGTTAGACAAGCAGTATGTGAGCGAAAACCATTTCAACACGCTACCAGAACTCTATCTCATTTCGCCTCAGTACCACCTCGTCAGCAACAACGACCTGTTATTAGAGTTAGTAAAACATGATGGTTGGGCGATCATGAGTACCGACCTTGCGGAGCCCTTAGTACAACGCGGCGAATTAGAGACGCTCCATATACAGCAGATCGCAAACCAATTTCACTTTGGATTAACCTTATATTACCCAGTATCAATGGGTAACAAAGAACCACTACCGACTATCAAAGCGATCACTCAAGCACACTTCGCCCCTTAGCTATATTAGTGTATTACCTAGTAACATTGATGGATTTTAACCCGCATACTCGAGTTTTTCGTTTCTAGATTCAATGCAATGATGATTGTGTCCCCAAATTACAAAGGCATTCATCATGAATAAGAAGATTCTATCTACCGCTATTATTGCTACCTTCTCTATGGGCGTTGTTACTGCCGCCGAAGCTTGCACCCGCTTACTTTGGGATACACAAGATCAAGGCACATTCGTTTCGCGTACTCTGGATTGGTCAGAGCAAACGGATGTGCACCTCGTTAACATTCCAAAAGACAGCACTTACGTTACCCACTTAGATAACACCAACCAAGTGACCTCTAAATACGATGTCACTGGATTAACGACCTATGGCCAAATCACTGATGGTATGAACAATGCAGGGCTTAGTGGCAATGTTTTGTACGACCGAGGTATGAATACAGAAGAGTCAACTCAAGCTGACGATTTAGGCACGCTGACCTACCTAAAGCATGTTTTATCGCAGTTCAGTACCGTTGAAGAAGCCGTTCAATTCGTTGAAAAAACGCAGCCTGCTACTGAATTTGTACCTGGTGTTCCCGTTAGAATCGCACTGCACATTAGTCTTCAAGACACATCAGGTGATTCAGCGATTATAGAATTTAGAGCGGAAGGACCGCGAATCTGGCATGGCGCGGAATACACAGTGATGACCAACCAACCGGACTACGACCAGCACTTGGCAAACGTAGAGCGCTCTAAACGCGGTTGGGGCCCGCAAGAAGCCCAATACTCACAAACCAACTTAGGCACAGGTGGTAACGCCAACCCAGAAGACAGGTTTGTACACTCAAGCTACTACATGGGACACCTTACCGAGCCTACCAGCGTAATCAATGGCATGGTCAAGCTAAACTCGATTACTTACAAGATCCCACATGATGCGCCAAACGCGCCCATTGATGGTGTGATGGCTGGTTATGCGACAGAATACGCAGTTAACTATCACCTACAATCAGGTGAAACATTACTTCGCTACCAGTGGGGAGATGACTTCACTCAGCTTCAATACAATATGCGAGATATCCAAGAATCTGGGAAAGCGATCAACTTCCAGTTAATCCAGCCGGGTTTGATTGGAGATGTGACTGAGACGATCATTAAATCTGCAAGATAATCAAACTAAGCAAGCGTAAACCTGAGACAAAGGCCACTTGGCCTTTGTCCTATTCATAGACAACACTCCGCTTCAACCAGAGTGCATCTACCTCACTCTCACTCTCAACTTATATTAAGTACCTTTCAAAGCGATACTAAAGGTGGGTCTACAAATTCTTAGTTGCGTAACCCTTCAGTACTTCAACCAAACCTTTATACACATTGGTATTTTCAAAGCTCGTTGGATAGAAGAATGAGAGCCCGAACTTTGCGCTGTGTGAAAGCAACTCATTGAACTCTATTCGGCGTAGCTTTTTCTCATTCACAGCTTCGGTCGCTAAACTTTTTGGAAGTAACGCCCAGCCATTCACTTTCACTAACTCCAGTAACATATCGTTATTGCTTACGGTGCGAAAATACGGTGATACGCCCAACCACTCTGGCATGGTTTTGCTTTGGTTTTCACTGATGTACTGCGTTTCTAATTGCAGATCTACAAGTCGAATCTCACTGATTTTGAACAGAGGACTATCAACCCGTGCGTAGGCAGCAATATCACCGTCACCAAGTTTGATGGCGCTGATGGGGTATTCCGACATATTTTCCATTCGGTGCTGCATGATCGCAACTTTGTTGTGCGCTTGTGTCACATCAACCAAGATCTCATCTCGATTTCGATGCAGCCAATTGAGCACCATGTCAGGGTGAGCCTTCAAAACATGCTGTTCTATCTCCACCACTAAATCGTTGGGCATCAGAGTATCGTGATAGAAATCTAAACGGGTCAGCTCTTGTTGATAAGCATTCATCATTCTTAGATGCAATCGCTCACTGTTTTGCACCAGTAATTTTGATTGCTTATAAATAGAACGTGCAAAGCTGGTAGGTACCGCCTTTTTTCCTTCAATAGTAAATAAAATGGTTCGATAGCTGTCTTCTAGCGCTTTCACTTGTTCTCGAATGGTCGTTCTATCTTTACCAATAGCTCTCGCAGCCTTGCTATAGCTCTGTTCGTCATACGTCGCACAGAATGAGTTTAAGTGTTCATAAGAAAACATCCCCACCACCTTAGATAATTAATGTTTGGTTTTACCCATCATTATGCGTTATTAGAAACGTAATAACACTGCTAAATTAGCCACAAATGTGAGGCGAAGAGAGTTTTCACTCTGTATTTGAACGATAAAATTCGCTTCTCTATGTATTGGCAGTAAGCCCAGAAGTTAGCTATACACACTTATTTGAACAGAGTTACGCATTGCTAATTATGGGTTTACCGCCTCTCTTTTCTTATCACTTATCCGTGAATACAAAGAAAGAACTGACTTTCTAAGCGCTCACAGGAAGATTGATTTTCCAAAGCGCGATGGTCGACTTAATCCTCTCATAGAACAAGGCCGTTAGTTGAGAGCAATAGGATCCATTATGAAAAAGCTACTTCTCTCAACGGTTATTGCTGGCCTAGTCGCCACACCTGCTTTCGCCGAAACCTCTACTAGCCCTATCACGCTCTATGTATCGAACGACATCATTACTCTTTCAGATCACGATCATAGCAACGTAGACGCTATCGCAGTCCAAGACGGTAAAATCCTCGACCTTGGCGATCAAAAAACGCTCACCACTAAGTACCAATCTAAAGATGGTTTTACGATTGATAAATCATTTGAAGATCGCGTTCTTACACCGGGCTTTGTTGAACCTCACGTTCACCTTTGGTTGATGGCGTTATTGATCGGCACAGACTTTATTACTCCTGCTGATTGGGATTTACCGTGGGGTAACGTTGAAGGCGTAATAGGTCATGATAACTACTTAGCCCGTTTAACAGAGTTAGAAAGTGGACTGGCTGAAGGCGAACCACTGGTAAGCTGGGGCTACCATCACTACTTCCACGGCAATGAAATGAGCCGCGAGTTGCTGAATAACATTTCTGAAGATCGACCAATTATCATTTGGCATCGCAGCTTCCACGAATTGTTCTTCAACGATGCAGCGATGGAGATGCTAGGTTGGTCTGAAGAAGACTGGACTGGTGAAGGCCATGCGTATACTCAGTTGGACTGGGAACGAGGCCATGCTTATGAAGCTGGCGGCAAACTCATTCTCAATGATGTAATGAGCTTCTGGGTAAATAGCGGCATTTTTGCAACGGGGATGGAGCGAACTAAAGATTACATCCACTCTGGTGGTATCACTACCGCGATTGACCCAGGTGTCGTTGCAACACCAGAGATGTTCGAACAAGTAGTCGACATTCTTGAAGACGGTAACTTCCCAATGGATTACTGGCTAATGCCAGCCGGTAACTTTACCTACATGATGGCAGAAAACGACCCTGCCAAAGGTAAAGCGATTGCCGAAGGCTTGACTCAACACCCTTCTTATCAAGGTGAACAGATCAAATGGCTACCAAAATTCGTTAAGTTGTTCTCAGACGGCGCAATGTACAGCCAGTTAATGCAGCTTAAAGATGGTTACACCGATGGTCACTCAGGTGAATGGTTGCAACAACCTGAAGATCTTGAAGCAAGTATGCGTCCTTACTGGGAAGACGACTACACGATTGTTATCCATGCCAATGGTGACTTAGGCTTTGAGACTGCACTGAACATTGTCGACAAGCTCAACAAAGAAAAAAGCAGAGACGATCACAGAACCAGCTTCCACCACCTAGGTATTACCGATAAAGACGACATTCCTAAGGCCGTTGAACTTGGCGCAAACTTTAGTGTAAACCCTTACTACACGCATATTCTGGCGGAGCTTTACTCTGAACAAGGTATTGGTCAAGAGCGTGCAGAAGTGATGGCGCGTGGACGTTCATTCATCGATGCGGGTGGTATTTTATCATTGCACTCAGATTCACCAATGGCACCAGCGCAACCACTAGGGTTAGTTTGGGCTGCTGTAAACAGAATCGGTCTGTCTGGCAAAACGGTAATGGGACCTCAAGAGCGCATCACGGTTGATGAAGCAATGCGCGCAATCACGATTGATGCAGCATACACAGCACGTCTAGAAAATGAAGTTGGTACCATTGATATCGGTAAAACCGCCAACTTTACCGTACTCGACGACAACCCATACACGGTAAAACCTGAAGACATCAACAAGATAAAAGTTGAAGCAACGATTTACCAAGGTATCCCTGCTCCTGTAAAAAACAGTAACTCTGGTTTAGCCATGACTGAGCAAAATATGAAAGTTGTGAATGTAATCAACAGATACCACAACGCTCACGGTCATCACCACCATCATGATCATGACCACGATGTGTGTGCGACAAGCTTGTACTTCCAACACGCTCTTACGGCGATTCAACAGCAATAACGTAAGCGCAATAACGATGAACATTGCTCTAAGCTGAGCGAAAGCATCTCAATAGCTTAAGCTTGATTGTTCTCAAAAAGTGATAGTGTGACCTCAACGTCCACTATCACTTTTTTTTATGGTACACATTTACCGATCCCGCTCTACAGAAACCCCTATATAAAAATGGCTCTATACAAAGATCTCTAACTCAATTCGACACGATCTCACACCTTCAATTCCCTATCTCACTGATTTCCACATCACAACCAAATATCCCAACACTTCACAGATCATCGAGAACGTTTGCTGTTTGGTGGCGCAATCTATTAGCTAAAACATTGCTCAACAAGTGCAGCTTTCTAAATACTGGCTCTAACGAATTGAGCCCATACCGTGAACAAGTGTGTTCGTCACACTTGGCACTTGGTAGGGAGAGATAAAGTCCCCCGCAACTCCTCATCAACAGTGACACCTTATTACATCCTTGCAGAACCAAAGACTTTTGCATCACAGATAATTCGCAAGATACGTAGCTCATTAGTCACCTTCCCTCTATGTCCGGTCGAGTACACACCTTCTCATTTTAACTGGCTAACCTCTTTTCGTAGCATCTCACCTCGCCTTATCAAAACCACACAAACCTGATTTGATTGCGCTGTTTACCACCATAACTGCACCATTCTTCATCAGCCAATCTTCTCTTTTGTTCTCCTTTGATGACACCGGTATTGAAACGTCTATCAAACAGATGAAATACAATGAAAAGCCAATAAATACAATAGTTTAATGAAAACATAAAAACTTCAAAATTAGTTTTATCATCACCAAAATCGATAACATGGCCCGGTCAATTACAACTCAGGTCAATACTATGTCTACCATTTGGGAATTAGATATGGGTTATCTAGAGTCACTTGGCAAGGAGCTACGCGGATACATTAAGGATGATGAAGTGACAGTATTACCCCAGCTTAGAACGCAATATCTTGCCGAGCTAAATGCAGTTATTGAAAAGATGGTTTCGTCTTCAGCGAAAACAGATCAAATGGAGGCATTGGTAAAGGTTTGCCAGCATATTGCGACAACGGTCAACACCTCTCGCTATCACCGACTTAACCAATGTATCGAGCGTATTCACTCACTCGTCAACAAGTTGCGTCACCAGCAGAACGCAGACTCTCAGCCTCTTAACGCTGATGCATTGTTCTTACTCGCGCAAAACCATGGCATTGCGATCTCAAGACACGACCTCAACGACGGTAAAGCAAGCTCGGTGTCTTTCGCTTACCAGCAAGGTTACCTATCCATTTCCGAAGCGTTTGATGCTTTGAGTGCACTGTTTAAACATCAACGCCATTCACAACTGGCCAGCACGCTAAACAGCCCTGCTTATCTATCTCAATGCGCTTAGCCAGATTACGTTCTAACAATAAGATTTAATTATGAAATTTTTATCATTACCCTTTTGTTTAGCTCCACTTTTTTTATCGTCTTTAGCTAATGCGAGCCAACCATACTCTGATACATTAACCGGTGATTGGGGAGGAGATCGTAGTCACATCAAAGACAACGGACTCTCACTCGATGCTGAATACACCAACGTTTACCAATCGGCGGTTTCTGGCTCACCATCAAATTCAAATGAGTTCACACACCGTTTTGATCTATTTGCAGCGCTTGATACCGAAAATGCTGGCCTATGGAATAACGGCACCTTTCGCACCCAGTTGATCTATCTAGACGGAGATGCGAACGACTTTGGCTTCTCCAGTTTGTCAGTACCTAATTCAGCCCATTACGCAGACAGCAGTAGCCCTTTCTTCTCATCCTTGTATTACACACACAAGTTTGATGACAACACCAACCTACTTTTTGGCAAGATCGACGCGTTTGAGCTGCTACGAAATGCGCCATTCTACGGTGGTGCAACTCGTCATGGATTCATGAACATTGCTTTCTCAGCTCCACCAAGTGGTGTGACTCCCCCATCATTTATTGGCGGCATCCTGAACCACACCATCGGCGATACACGAATCACGGCGATGATTTATGATCCAAGAGATCGATATGCTGACAACTTAGGATTCAATGATTGGTTTGATGATGGCGTGAACTTCTCATTAGGTGCAACTCACTCATTCAAACTGTTCGATAGAAGTTCTACGTTTGGTATGTCTGGTACATATAGCACTGAAGAAGGAGTGGATTACTCTTCTTTGGGTGAGACCGCAAAATATAAGTACAACATTCGAGCTCAAGCAACACACAATATCTACGAGAACAATGACGATACCATCGCAGTCTATCTAAGAGCAGCAGCGGCAGACGGTAATCCAAATATCATAGATGGAACGTTTTTTGGCGGCCTTGGAGGCAACGCTTTCTTCTTCGACAGACCTCAAGATCAATGGGGCGCGGGCTACTATTACTACAACTTGTCTAATGCGTTACAAAACAGCATTAGCGATTTGCCATTAGGAGCAGAATTAAAAGACGAGCAAGGTTTTGAGATCTACTACGCGTTCCAAGCAACGCCATGGTTAACCTTTACCGCGGATGCACAATACGTCACACCCGCAGTCAGCACTCAAAGCAAAGTCGCGTTGTTTGGTCTAAGAACGAATATCGTTTTCTAGTACCACGCAAGTACTAGTACGCTCTAAATAAAAAGAGCCTGATCATCAATGATCAGGCTCCTTTTGGGATTTCACATTGAAGCGAAATTTATCGCTTAAGGCGTTCCAACCTCAGATAAAGACACCAACTGTTTAGTGTAGTCATGCTGCGGATTACCAAACAAAGTCTCAGTGTCACCTTTCTCTATTACCTCGCCAGCTTTCATGACGATGGTGTAATGACACAAGGATTTCACGACATTCAGATCATGACTGATAAACAAATAGGTCAGGCCATACTTTTCTTGAAGTGACTTCAGTAAATCCAGTACTTGAGCTTGAACGGTTCTGTCGAGTGAAGATGTTGGCTCATCAAGCAAGATAAACTCTGGCTTAAGGATCAGAGCACGTGCAATCGCGATACGCTGCCTTTGACCGCCAGAAAACTCATTAGGGTAACGGTGACGAGTGTCAGGATCGAGGTCGACCTCTTTCATTACGTCACAGATGCGTTGGTCGAGCTCATGCTCGTCCAATTGTTGGTGCACTAGCAAACCTTCGCCAATCACTTGCGCGACCGACATTCTCGGGTTTAGCGCAGAAAACGGGTCTTGAAAGACCACTTGCATACGGCTTCTAAACGGAAGCATTTGTTTTCGGTCTAAACCTTGAAGCTGTTCACTCGAATAGGTGATCGACCCTTCACTATCTACCAGCTTAAGTATCGCCATACCGGTCGTCGATTTACCAGAACCACTTTCGCCAACCAAACCGATTGAGTGCCCTTTCTTCAAAGTGAACTCCATGTCGGTCACAGCTTTAACATGAGAAATGGTTCGCTTGAATAAACCGCCCGTGATCGGGAACCAAACACGAAGTTGATTTACATCGAGTAGCGGTTTGCTTTCGGGTGACACAGGAACAGGCAAACCTTTCGGATCAGAGTTAATAAGTTTTTGAGTGTAAGGGTGAGCAGGTGCGTTAAACAGGGTATGACAGTCGTTACTTTCAACCAAGCGACCATCTTTCATTACCGCTACTCTGTCGGCAATCTTACGAACGATACTTAAGTCATGAGTGATAAAAAGCATCGCCATACCGAGTTCTTGTTGCAGGTCTTTCAACAAATCCAAAATCTGCGCTTGTACCGACACATCCAATGCGGTTGTCGGTTCGTCAGCGATAAGCAGCTCAGGTTCGTTGATCAATGCCATTGCGATCATCACGCGTTGGCGTTCTCCACCAGATAGCTCGTGCGGATAGGCTGAAATCTTTTGCTCTGGATAACGAATACCCACCTTTGAAAGCCACTCTATCGCTAAGGCTTGCGCTTTATTGGTTCGCATACCACGGTGAATCGCGAGGGTTTCAACAAGCTGTTTCCCGACTCGATGAAGCGGATTAAGCGACACCATGGGTTCTTGGAAGATCATACCGATGCGACCACCACGAATCCCGCGCAGTTGTCTTTCGGAACAACTCAGAATATCGGTGCCAGAGAAGTTAATCTTACCGTTCAAGTAATGCGAAGAACCTTTAGGCAGCAGTTTTAATACTGAATTAGCCGTAACCGATTTACCTGAGCCACTCTCCCCCACCAGCGCCAGTGTCTCACCTTTGAATATCTCCAACGAGACATCATCGGTCACTTGTTCTATCGAATCTTTTCGCCCGAAACCGACCGACAATTTGTCTATGGTCAAAACTGGAGAAGCAGGCGTTGTATTTGAAGTCATAACCTATCCTTACTTCTGTTGATGTGGGTCGAAAGCATCACGCACCGCTTCACCAACGAAGACCAGTAACGTAAGCATCAGTGAAAGCACGACGAAAGCAGAAATGCCAAGCCAAGGCGCTTGTAAGTTAGCTTTACCTTGCGCCAACAACTCGCCCAATGAAGGTGAACCCGCAGGAAGACCAAAGCCTAAGAAATCTAATGAGGTTAACGTAGTGACCGAGCCTGAAAGGATAAACGGCATCATGGTTAACGATGCAACCATCGCATTGGGTAACATGTGACGAAGCATAATGCGTTTGTCGTCAACACCCATCGCTTGCGCGGCACGTACATAATCGAAGTTACGACAGCGTAAGAATTCAGCTCGCACAATCCCCACTAAACTCATCCAACTGAACAGCACCATTATTCCGAGCAGCCACCAGAAATTCGGTTCAATAAAACTCGATAGAATGATCAGTAAGAATAGAGTCGGCATCCCTGACCAAACTTCAATGAAGCGCTGTCCAAACAGATCCACCCAACCACCGTAGTAACCTTGGGTCGCCCCAACAACCACGCCAATCACGCTCGATACAATCGTCAGAATAAAGCCAAATAAGACAGAAATACGGAACCCATAAATGATACGAGCTAATACATCTCGCCCTTTATCATCGGTTCCTAGCCAGTTCACTGAGTCAGGTTCAGAAGGCACCGCGCCTGAAATATCGAAGTTTATCGTGTCGTAGCTAAACGGAATGATGGGCCACACGATGTAACCGCTGTCTTCAATGAGCTCAATAACATACGGGTCTTTGTAATCCGCTTCGGTTTCAAACTCGCCGCCAAATTCGGTCTCAGCATACTCATTAATGACGGGTACAAACCACTGATTATCATAAGAAACTAAAAGTGGCTTATCGTTGGCGATGATCTCGGCGAACAGGCTTAGTCCAAACAAAATGGTAAATATCCACAGGGAGATAAAACCACGCTTGTTTGCTTTAAAACGTAACCAACGAGCTTCAGCTAAAGGGTTGTTAAACATTTATTATCAATACCTTTTTATTCATTCGCCATTAACGCGCTTCAAAATCAATTCGAGGATCAACCCAGGTATACGTCAGGTCGGAGATAATGCTCAGCACCAAGCCTAGCAAGGTCATGATATAGAGAGAGCTGAACACCACTGGGTAATCTCGCTGAATGGTCGACTCAAAGCCAAGCAGACCGATGCCTTCGAGTGAAAACATCACTTCAATCAACATAGAACCCGTGAAGAAAATACTAATAAATGCGCTTGGGAAACCGGCAATAATGATCAGCATGGCGTTACGGAAAACGTGCTTGTAGAGAATACTGCTCTCGTCCAAGCCTTTCGCTCTCGCGGTCACCACATATTGCTTATTGATCTCATCAAGGAAGGAGTTTTTGGTCAGCATACTCAGTGTTGCAAAGCCACCGATAACCATCGCAAAAATAGGTAAAGCTAAGTGCCAGAAATAGTCGCCAATTTGCTGATACCAGTTAAGTTGGTCGAAATTACTCGACACGAGTCCACGTAACGGGAACCAACTGAAGTAGTTACCACTCGCGAATAAGATAATCAGAATGATAGCGAACAAAAAGCCAGGGACCGCATAGCCGACAATCACCACTGCGCTCGACCAAATATCAAAACGAGAGCCGTGGTGTATCGCTTTCATAATGCCCAGAGG
Source organism: Vibrio sp. 10N.261.46.A3 (assembly GCF_041472995.1). Lineage (NCBI taxonomy): Bacteria > Pseudomonadati > Pseudomonadota > Gammaproteobacteria > Vibrionales > Vibrionaceae > Vibrio > Vibrio sp. 10N.261.46.A3. Next base: position 82,956 of record NZ_JBFRRH010000064.1, read on the forward strand.
TATCGAAATCACGTAAATGATTAACGTACTCCATAACCCCAAGGAAATGGAAACAGGCAGCCGCTCGATGATGAGATCAATAACGTTGCCGCCCTTAAACAGGCTTTCACCGAAGTTAAAGGTCGCGTAATTTTTCAACATGTCGAAGTAGCGAACATGAATCGGCTTATCAAAACCAAACTGCTTTTTGATCTCTTCAACCACTTCAGGATCAAGCCCGCGAGAGCCTTTATAGCCACTGGCAGACGCTTGGTCACTTTCGCTTAAATCAACTTCTTGTCCACCACCAGAAAAGCGCTCCATGATGCCAGAGTTATGCCCTTCTAATTGAGCAACGGCTTGCTCTACCGGGCCACCAGGCGCAATCTGGATGATGAAAAAGTTGATGGTGATGATCGCCCACAGCGTGGGGATCACCAACAATAAACGTCGAAATATATACGCGGCCATGCTAACTAACTCCTAGCGACGTTTTTCAGGAAGCAATGCCGCCTTCTCTTCTGAAATCCACCATGTATCGATACCTAAATCGTATTTAGGCAATACATCTGGACGCTCAAACTTGTCCCACATTGCTACGCGGTACTCACCAACGTGCCATTGCGGGATGTTGTAGAAATTCCACTGCAATACACGGTCTAGTGAACGACCTAGTGTAAGAAGCTTTTCAGGATGCTGTTGGTTACGCGCAATTTCTTCTGTTAACGCGTCAACCACTGGATCGATAACACCTGCAGTATTGTAAGTAGAATCAATGTAGTTAGAGTTCCAAACGATCATTAAGTTCGGGCTAGGATAAGGGTTTGCGGAAAATGACGACGAAACCATGTCGAAATCACGGTCACGAAGACGCTTGATGTACTGAGTCGTATCGATGGTACGGATCTTCATCTCAATACCCATGCGCTTAAGGTTCTTTTGAACCGGCGTTGCGATACGTTCCGTGGTTGGGCTGTAAATCAGCAACTCAAATGACATCGGTTTGCCCGTCTTTTCGTTGGTCATTACTTTGTCTTTCAGCACCCAACCCGCTTCTTTCAACAATTTGAAAGCGGTACGCATCTGACTACGAATACGGCCGCTGCCATCGGTAACGGGTGGTTGGAATTCTTCGGTGAAAACTCGCGGTGGAATTTGATCTTTGTACTGAGACAACAACTCGACTTCCGCTTCGCTTGGTAAGCCTTTCGCTTCATAGTCGGTATTTTGGAAGTAGCTGCGAGTACGTTTGTACTGACCATAGAACATGTTCTTGTTCATCCACTCAAAGTCCATCGCGTAGGTTAACGCTTCACGCACTTTAGGATCAGAGAACACAGGTGATTGAATGTTGAAGACGAAACCTTGAGTCGTTTCAGGCTTCTCGTGGTTAATCTCTTCTTTAATGATGTAGCCTTTATCGAAGTTCGCGCCCGTATAAGAGTTGGCCCAGAACTTAGCCGAGTTCTCGGTTCGAAGATCGAACTCCCCTGCTTTGAAGGCTTCCAACATTACCGTGTCATCACGGTAGTAATCGTATTGCACCTGCTTAAAGTTATTACGGCCAACGTTAACTGGTAAGTCTGCTGCCCAGTAATTTTCATCTAGACCATAGGTAACACTTTGGCCTGATTTGTAGCTAATGATCTTATAAGGACCACTACCGACGGGTGGCTCACTTAGAGGCTCAGAAAGTTTTCTGTCTTTCCAGAAATGTTTCGGCAATACACGAGTGCTTTGCGCGAAGCTAAACAGTTTTTCGCGGTTTGGGCTGTTCATTTCAATGCGAACAACCAAATCAGAGACCGCTTTTACTGACTTAATCTCTTTGTAATACACACGATACTGAGGCACGCCCTCGGTTGAGAACTTGTCAAAAGTAAAGGCCACATCATGCGCAGTGATAGGCTCGCCATCTTGGAATTTAGCATTTGGGTTGATGTCGATTTCCATCCACGTGAAATCACTGGCGTAGCGAACCTTTGAAGCAATCAATGGATAGTACGCATCAATCTCGTCACTCGGAGAAAACATCAAGGTATCGTAAATCTCTCCGGTATAACTTGCAGCAACGCCGCGGGAACCGAATCGATTAAAGCTATCGTACGTACCTATGCTGCCATAGGTCACTTTGCCCTGCTTTGGCGCATCAGGATTAACGTAATCGAAGTGAGTAAAATCGGCTGGGTATTTTGCTTCACCAAAACCAACCAGTTGTGTGGTTTCAATAACGGTGACAGCAGGAGTTGATTGGGTTTCAGAAGCGTAAGTAACGGAGGGTTGTAAAGCAATAAGCGGCAACATGATTGCACATGACTTCAAATTAAACCTGAAAAACTGAGTGCGTTGCGAGGCTTTGCGTCGAAAAACTGTTCCCATTTGACTCTCCCTTCAAATGTCATGAATTCTATATTCAAGTTGATTTATCGGCTTTGAATGCATGCCGTTAAATCAAGTATAGGTTCAAATCTAACATCATGTAATAACTAATAAAACCATCAGCACTCTATCTCTGACGGTTTATTTACAATTAACTCGTCACAGCTCGAAGTTATTGGATGCAGTGAGCTTTGATTGCTCTAGCCTGAATGACACAAGCCTCAACGGCTAAGATTCCTTGGGTTGGCTTCTAAAGTGAAATTTAGGCTCTAAATAATCAACAAACTATACTTTTACTGGAGTATCCTTGCAGCCTAGGTCTAAATGGAATGACACTTTGAACAAACCAAACCAAATAACATTCGCAACGTTCAACCTTCTGAACTATCTCGAGCCACCGAATGCTTATTATGATTTTGAGAACATCTACAGCTTCGAAGAATGGCAGAAGAAGCAACATTGGATGGCTGAAGCGATTCGCTCATTAGATTGCGATGTGATTGGCTTCCAAGAGATATTTAGCCCGCAATCTTTAGAGCAATTGATGCGCGAGCTAGGTTATCCATACTTTGCAGTGGTCGATAGCGCACACGTTGAAGATGATTACCTATACACCTCACCTGTCGTTGGGTTCGCTTCCCGTTACCCGATTGAAAACGTACAGCCTGTTACGCCAGATTCGACGTTACTGACAGCATTCAACCTTGACGACAAATTCTCATTCAACAGAACGCCTGTTCACGCGACGATTACGTTACCCCATTTAGGTTCAACCGACTGTTATGTGGTGCACTTCAAATCACAACGTCCGACAGAACCAAAGGTAGAATCTGGTGATGCGAACAACGCTCTGCAAAGCGAAAAACCACAAAGCGACACGCTCACTCGTTTTCACCAAGAACAGCTTGGCTCTTGGCTGTCCAGTGTCCAACGCGGTCTAGAAGCTCAGATGCTGCACCAATACATCACCAACCAACGTTACCAGACCGACCAGCCAGTTGTGTTGATGGGTGATTTTAATAAGCCTCTGTTTAACGATGAGTTCAAAGGGCTGTTGAGTTACTCAATCAACCGAGACGAAAACAGCAAGCATTGGCTATCCCACTTTCGCTTGAAAGACAGCTGGGATCTTTACCATCAGTTACATGAAGAAGACTTGCTTGAACAGCGTAAGCCAACCCATTACTACGGCGCTTCTGGGTCTGTACTGGACTACATTTTGATGTCGAACGAGTTTGATTGTCAGAACTCTTCAAGCTTAATGGAGATCTCTAGCTACACAGTGTTAGACCATCACCTGATTAATCCTAGTTTTGAACACGACCAATTCAGTACCGACCATGCCATCGTGTCTGTCACCGCTCATATTCGTGAAGCCTAGAGTTAAACATAAAAAAGCCGCAGTCAAAAACTGCGGCCTTCCACTTTAGTTAAACGGGTTGAGCCAACCGACGCCCCATTTAGAAACCGATTTACCGTTCAACAAAGTGTGAAACTTAAAAGTTGTAAGTTGCGCCAAGGTAGAATGAATCGATCACGAGATCTTTATCATTTTCAAAAGCTGAATCGCTCTCAATCACAAATGCATCCGCTTCATAGCTTAACCTAAAGCTGACGTTATTAGCCTGTTTAGGGGTGTACTCCACTCCGAAACCATAGCGAATACCCTCACCACTATCGTCATCAAGCACCGGCAGCGACTGGTCTAAATCAATCGTCGACAAACCGATGATGCCAAAAGGGCGAATTCCATTGTCAAACGTGTAACCTAGATTAGCACTGATCGAAAATGCAGTCGGAGACCAAGTGTAAGTAGATTGGTTTAATGCATTTTTCGCAACAACGTCGCCATAATTCGTATATTGCGCTTCTAACGCGACGATGCGATTAAATTGGTATCCAGCAATTATTTTATATGTCTCGTCTTCTGCATCAACAGTAATTGGAATGAAAGAGTCCTTATAAAGCCCACCATCATCAATACCAGTTGTACCGATTGCGCCGCCTAGGTATAAACCACTATCTGCTGCCATTACATTGTTTGCTGCAAATGCTGACATCATCGCGATACTTAGAATAAATTTGTTGTTCATTACTGCTTGACCTTACTTAGTGCAAATCAAGATTGTTACGCCTTCCTGTGCTGCACAATCTTGTTAGAGTTATCCGACACCCCGTCGAATTGGCAAGCAGGTTAATCTCACAGAAAACAAAAAAATAAATAAAAACATAATCACTTTGTAACTTCAGCCAACATAACCAGTAAAAACCAAATAACTCACTGAATAAAATAGAAATAAAAACCTGTCATTTATTCAGAATAACCTTCCCTCTATTTTTCAAACCATCCCATTTTTAGATTTTATTCTCATGAGCTTACGCAGGCTTACTTTCAAGAGTGGTGTGATTTTGCATAATCCGCCCACTTCGACCATTAGCACACTTAAGTAGTTACCCGCTCCAACAGCAGACCAGTTTTGCTCAATCTCCACAATTCAGAATAAGACGAACAGAAAACACGATGAACCACACAATAGACTTCAACGGCTTAATCATTGATATCGACGCTCGAACGATTACCAATCAGCAAGGAAACAAAATCACTTTGCGCCCTCACCTATTAGCAGTGCTCTGCTTATTATTGGAAAATGTGGGAAGACCGATTTCAAGAGAGCATATTGTTGATGTGTGTTGGGACGGGCAACTCTCGTCACCGCATGTTCTTGCTAACGTCGTCTATAACCTACGCAATGTGTTCGCGCGATTAAGAGCACAAAACGTCCATATCATTACCATCAGTAAGTTTGGATATGCGCTATCGATTGAACCTACATAAAGGATTTATGCAATCAATGGCGGTGACTAAGATCACCAAAAAACGCCCCATCGAAACGTTTCGATGATCATTATCACACTCTAAAACAATCAAACGTGCAAATGATAAATCAGACACTATTATCACTATCGAAACGTTTCGATGGCTTTTCTTGAGTTGTTCTCAACCCATCAAGCGTTATTTTTCGATAGGTCGTGATATGAAAAAAAGTACTCTAATAAACTCTGAACTCTCTTACCTAGTGGCGACTCTTGGCCACACAGATGAAATCACGATTTGTGACGCGGGCTTACCAATTCCAGACCACGTAACTCGTATTGATCTTGCTTTGACTCACGGTGTCCCAAGCTTTCAGCAAACGGTAAAAACCATGCTGGATGAATCTCAAATCGAAGGCGTTGTGATTGCAGAAGAGTTTGCGAAAGTAAGCCCAGAACACCACGCTGCGCTGATTGATTTAATCAAGACTGAAGAAGCACGTTGTGGCAAATCGCTTTCGATTACTTACATCACTCATGAAGAATTCAAACAGCGAACGCATGAAAGCCGCGCGGTAATTCGCACCGGTGAATGCACACCCTACGCAAATGTTATCTTCCAAGCTGGCGTAACCTTTTAGCTCAAGCAAAACGCAACGACAGCTCAGTGTCATCACTGAACCAAAACAATGCATAGACAGAACAATCAAATACAACTGGCCCCGAGTAAAGGAACCGACATGACTCAAGCCATTTTAGAACTTAGCTCAATTGAGAAAGCCTTCCCTGGTGTTAAAGCACTGGATAAGGCAAGCCTCAACGTTTATCCAGGACGCGTAATGGCGTTAATGGGTGAAAACGGTGCGGGTAAATCAACGCTTATGAAAGTGCTAACGGGTATCTATCACTTGGATGGTGGCACTATCGCCTACCAAGGAAAACCTGCGGCATTTAAAGGGCCACGTGATTCTCAACAAGCAGGCATTAGTATCATTCACCAAGAACTGAATCTAATTCCTGAGTTGACCATCGCCGAGAACATCTTCTTAGGTCGTGAAATCACGGGCACCATGGGTCGCATCTTGTGGAACGAGATGTACCAAGAAGCAGACAAGTTACTTAAACGCCTTAACGTGAAACACAGCTCGAAAACACCATTAGGTCAGTTGAGCCTTGGTGAGCAGCAAATGGTAGAGATAGCGAAAGCCCTATCGTTTGAATCTAAGGTCATCATCATGGATGAACCAACCGATGCGCTAACCGATACCGAGACTGAATCTCTGTTTAAGGTCATTAACGAACTGCGCGATGAAGGCTGTGGCATTGTTTACATCTCTCACCGTTTGAAAGAGATCTTCGAGATTTGTGATGACATCACTGTACTGCGTGACGGTAAGTTCATTGGTCAGTGTGAAGTAAAAGACACCGACGAAGATGGCCTAATCGAAATGATGGTTGGCCGTAAGCTAGACGAGCAATATCCACGTATCGGCCAAAGCCATGGTGAAACCTGCCTCGAAGTGATTGGCCTGACGGGTTCTGGTGTTCACGATGTGAGCTTTACGCTAAAACGCGGTGAAATATTGGGTGTATCTGGCCTAATGGGCGCAGGTCGTACCGAACTGATGAAAGTGATTTACGGTGCCCTTCCAAGTGAGCGCGGCGTCATCAACCTAGAAAACAAAACCATCAACCCTGTAAGCCCGAAAGACGGCTTGGCCAATGGCATTGCTTACATCTCTGAAGACCGTAAAGGCGATGGCTTAGTGCTTGGGCTTTCTGTTAAAGAAAACATGTCGTTATGTTCACTTGACCTACTAACAAAGAGCGGTCAAATCCAACATAAAGACGAAGTGATTGCAGTAGATGACTTCATCAAACTATTCAACATCAAAACCCCGACTCGCGAACAGATTATTGGCAACCTTTCTGGTGGTAACCAACAGAAAGTGGCTATCGCTAAGGGCTTGATGACCAAACCAAAAGTACTGATTCTCGACGAGCCAACGCGCGGTGTCGATGTCGGTGCTAAGAAAGAGATTTACCAACTCATAAATAAATTTAAAGCCGACGGCATGAGCATCATCTTAGTCTCATCTGAAATGCCAGAAGTATTAGGAATGAGTGACCGCATCATGGTGATGCATGAAGGCCGTGTAAGCGGTGAATTTGATGCTAAAGAAGCAAACCAAGAATTATTACTGGCGTGTGCGGTCGGTAAAAAGATCAACGAGGACGCAGCATGAGTACTAAAACCATGAGCAAAACAACTGAAGCTCCAAAGAAAAAACCGTTAATCAGCAAAGAGTGGCTGATTGATCAAAAGTCATTGATTGCTTTGATCTTCCTGATTGTTGTCGTTTCTTTCTTAAACCCGAACTTCTTTACTGTCGACAACATCCTGAACATTCTGCGCCAAACCTCGGTTAACGCAATCATCGCTGTAGGTATGACGCTGGTTATCTTAACCGCGGGTATCGACTTGAGTGTGGGCTCTGTACTGGCACTTTGTGGTGCATTCGCAGCCAGCATGATTGGCATGGAAATCCCAGTGATGATCGCAGTGCCAACCGCTCTTGTAGCCGGTGCAGCATTAGGTGCAATCAGTGGCGTGATTATCGCCAAGGGTAAGGTTCAAGCCTTCATCGCAACGCTTGTGACTATGACTCTATTGCGCGGCGTGACCATGGTTTACACCGACGGTCGCCCTATCTCGACTGGCTTTACAGACACAGCAGACGCATTCGCTTGGTTCGGTACAGGCTACGCAATGGGCATCCCAGTTCCAGTATGGATCATGGTCGTGGTATTCGCAGCTGTATGGTATCTACTTAACCACACACGCTTTGGTCGCTACGTTTACGCTCTGGGTGGCAACGAATCAGCAACTCGCCTATCAGGCATCGACGTAGACAAAGTAAAAATCGGCGTTTACGCAATCTGTGGTCTGTTAGCAGCGGTTGCAGGCATCATCGTGGCATCTCGTTTGTCCTCAGCTCAACCTACCGCAGGTATGGGTTATGAGCTAGACGCCATTGCAGCCGTAGTTCTTGGCGGAACAAGCTTAGCCGGCGGTCGTGGTCGCATCATGGGCACATTGATTGGTGCTCTGATTATCGGTTTCCTAAACAACGCCCTAAACCTATTAGACGTATCTTCTTACTACCAGATGATTGCAAAAGCAGTGGTTATTCTTCTGGCGGTATTGGTCGACAACAAAAACAAATAAAACCTATTCACATCCTAGGTTAATACAAGTAACACCCTGTTTTACCTTAAAATATTAGAATCTATAAATAATGTAACTACGAGCTAGGACTCACCTCCTAGCTCACCCTACACAAAGGACTTACACCATGAAAAAATTAGCGACTCTTATTTCTGCTGCTCTTCTTTCTACAACGGTATCTGTGTCTGCACAGGCGCAAGATACAATGGCAATCGTTCTGTCTACATTGAACAACCCGTTCTTCGTAACCATGAAAGATGGCGCAGAAGCGAAAGCGGAAGAGCTAGGCTACAAGCTTATCGTTCTTGATTCTCAAAACGACCCAAGCAAAGAGCTTTCGAACATTGAAGATCTAACCATTCGTGGTGTTAAAGCAATCCTGATTAACCCAACGGATTCAGACGCTGTATCTAACGCTATTCGTATTGCTAACCGCTCAGACATCCCTGTACTAACGCTAGACCGTGGCGCAAGCCGTGGTGACGTAGTGAGCCACATCGCTTCTGATAACGTAATCGGCGGTGAAATGGCAGGCCACTTCATCATGGAAAAAGTGGGCGAAAAAGCGAAAGTAATCCAACTTGAAGGTATCGCTGGTACTTCTGCTGCTCGTGAACGTGGTGAAGGCTTCATGAACGCAGTAAACGGCAGCGACCTTGAGCTTCTTGCAAGCCAACCTGCTGATTTCGACCGTACTAAAGGTCTGAACGTAATGGAAAACTTGCTGGCGGCTAACCCAGACGTACAAGCAGTATTCGCTCAAAACGATGAAATGGCTCTAGGTGCTCTTCGCGCAGTTCAAGCTTCAGGTAAAGAAGTGATGATCGTTGGCTTTGATGGCACTGAAGACGGCATCGCAGCAGTTAACCGCGGCCTACTTGGCGCAACGGTTGCACAACAGCCTGACCTAATCGGTTCTCTAGGTATCGAAATGGCAGACAAAGTACTGAAGGGCGAAACAGTAGACGAGTACGTACCAGTACCTCTAAAAATCATCGCTAAGTAATCGTTACTAGATAACGCGCTATAAAGCAGGGAGTCCCCTATCTCCCTGCTTTGCTTAACTCATTAGCTCATTAGCTAACTGACTCAAAACAAAAAGCAAAAACCCGACAGTGCATCGCTGTTTCTCATCCGCCGCTAACAAGCGAGCAATCAACGTAATGTGAATTAACGTAATGAGAAAGACCCATGTATTTTCAAATACGATATATCATAAGGCTCGTATCATGACTCAACTGATTGTTTTAGGTAGCGTTAACGCTGACCACGTACTGCAAGTTCCTTCGTTCCCTCGTCCGGGTGAAACCTTGATTGGCGGTAACTATCAGGTCATTCCTGGCGGCAAAGGCGCAAACCAAGCCGTAGCGGCAGCAAGATTAAACGCAGACATTGGCTTCATCGCCTGTGTTGGTGACGACCCATTTGGCATCAACATTCGTCAAGATTTTGCTAAAGATGGTATCAACATCGACGGTGTGATCGTTGCAGACAACACGCCTACTGGTATCGCGATGATCCAAGTATCAGCAACAGGCGAAAACAGTATTTGTCTTTCTGCGGAAGCCAACGACAAGCTGACTTGCGATCAAATCGAGCCGCACCTAGAAAAGATTCGCGGCGCTAAATACCTGCTGACTCAGCTTGAAACGCCAATTGAAGGCATTGAATACGCTGCGAAAGTAGCAAAAGAGAGTGGCACGCAAGTGATTCTTAACCCGGCTCCTGCTCGTCCATTATCGGATTCACTGCTTGCTTGTGTTGACGTGATTACACCAAACGAAACCGAAGCAGAAGTGCTGACAGGCATTACCGTGACGGACAACGCGTCTGCTCATCAAGCTGCGTTGGCTCTGCATGCTAAAGGCATCGAAACAGTAATGATCACGCTAGGCGCGAAAGGCGTGTGGGTGAGTCATCGCGGTCAAGGTAATGAAGCCAGCGAAGGTGAATTAATCGCAGGTTTCCGTGTTGAAGCAACAGACACAACCGCGGCGGGTGATACGTTCAACGGTGCATTAGTGACAGGCTTACTTGAAGACATGCCATTAGAACGCGCAATTAAGTTTGCTCACGCTGCGGCGGCAATTTCAGTGACTCGCTTTGGCGCTCAAACCTCGATTCCAAGCCGTCCAGAAACCGATGCATTTTTAGCAGAGCAACTGTCTGCCTAATAGGTTGAGCTTAATTAAGTTATGTAACAACAAATAACTAAACATAAGCCCCTGTTTTCAGGCAGAATATCGCGCAATGTGGCAAGTTACTCCCACAAGGATTTTTTATGGCAACAATGAAAGACATCGCTCGGCTCGCAAAGGTTTCGACTTCTACCGTGAGCCATGTGATCAACAAGTCACGTTTTGTCAGTGAAGAGATTGCTGAACGTGTTAACAGTGCGGCTAAAGAACTCAACTATGCGCCTTCTGCATTGGCTCGCAGCTTGAAAATGAAGCAAACCAAAACCTTGGGAATGCTAGTGACCACATCCACCAACCCATTCTTTGGCGAAGTGGTAAAAGGTGTGGAACGTCGTTGCTATGAAAAAGGCTACAACCTTATCTTGTGTAACACCGAAGGCGACAGCGAGCGCATGAAATCATCTATCGATACCTTGCTGCAGAAGCGAGTCGATGGCCTAATGCTGATGTGTTCAACCCTTGAAGGTGAGCACATTGACGTATTTGAACGCTACCCAGAACTGCCTGTTGTGGTAATGGACTGGGGCCCTATGTTGTTTGCGAGCGATAAGATCCAAGACAACTCGCACCAAGGTGGCTACATGGCAACTAAGCACCTGATTGATAACGGTCATTCTCAAATTGGTTGTATCACAGGGCCACTGCACCGCAATCAAGCTTCGTCTCGTTATCAAGGCTTCAAGCAAGCAATGGAAGAAGCCAATTTAGAGATCAACCCTAAGTGGATTGTTGAATCCAACTTTGAATGTGACGGTGGTTTTGACTCTTATCAGACATTGAAAACTCGTGGCGAAATGCCGTCTGCCTTGTTCGTCAGTAACGATATGATGGCGATGGGCGTGATTCACGCTGCGGCGCAAGATGGCACATCGATTCCGAATGATCTGTCTATCATTGGCTACGATGACATCCACCTGTCGAAGTACATGACACCCGCGTTAAGCACTGTCCACCAGCCAAAACATCGTTTAGGTAAAGCCGCAGTGGATACGCTTTTGAGCAGATTACAAACTCCAGATGCTTATCCGCAAGTCGTTGAACTTGAACCTACTCTTGTTGAACGAAGCAGCGTAAAAGCGCTTTAATACTCGCCACACTCATCACACCGTTGAAAGCTAGCTTATTGAGCTAGCTTTTTTGTCTTTGAAACATAATAACGCCGCTTAATCGCCCCTAAAATGCCGTTAATATGCGAAACTTACACGCTAAAGTATGTATTTACGCACTCAGCAACTATTTGCGCACTTAACGACTGATTATCATCTACACTAACAGTGAATAACAACGACATGGAGAGCGCTGTTTTATGATCGCGGGTTGGTTTGACAATATATCCCTACAGAAAAAGCTATTAGTCAGCTTTTTGATTCCTATCGCTTTGATGCTTATCGTGGCTTTTTCTGTCCATGAAAACACCCGAACGGTTGTAAAAGACAATAGTTGGGTTGTACACACACATAAAGCCATCGCTCGGGCTCAAGAACTTCTCAGCTTAACAGTCGACATAGAAACGGCTGAACGTGGTTACTTGATCACGGGTGATCCTGTTTTTTTAGAACCCTACCATTTAGCTCTTGATGTATGGCCTCAAAAACTCCAAACCCTTGCGAATCAAGTAAGTGATAACCCACCTCAAGTAGAACGCCTATATAGAATCGATGATATTCATAAAACATGGCTGAAACAGTCTGGAGAGAAAGAGATCCATCAACGCAGCCTTGTCAATAAAGGCGAAGCTGAAATACAAAGTGTCATCGACCTCACTCAGCAGCAAACCGGAAAAAAATTGATTGATGAGATCCGCCAAGAGATTGCTCAATTCATTGAAATTGAACAACAACTTATTATTCTCAGGGTCGAAAAATCGGAGAGCTCAGCCAATCAAACCAGCTACATATTAATCCTCGGAACACTGTTTTCCGTGTTCATATCACTCCTTGTTGCTGCGTGGGCGTCAAAGCGTATTAATCGAAGATTACACACCCTACTTGAAGCCACTAACCAAGTTGCCGCTGGCCATTTGGATCAAGGTGCTGCAACTCTGGAATTGAATTCGAATATAAACACCCAAGACGAAATCGCGCATCTCAAACAAAGCTTTCAAAAAATGACAGCCAATTTGATCAGTAATGACAGTGAAATGAGAGCGAAAACTCAGGAGCTAATCGCCGAACGAACCAAAGCAGAAGCCGCTGTAAAAGCTAAGGGCGATTTTCTGTCTACCATGAGCCACGAGATCAGAACGCCAATGAACGGCGTTCTTGGAATATCTCAAATCATTGCAAGCCAGACCCAAGAACCCGAAACAAAAGAGAACATCAACATCATTCTCGATTCTGGTCACCACTTGATGACGATACTCAACGACATTCTGGACTTCTCAAAAGTCGAAGAAAACAAGCTTGAGCTAGACGTGGCTCCCTTTAACTTTGTTCAAGTCATGCAGCCTGTATGCAGCGCACTAAAACCCTTAGCCGATGAAAAAGGCATTCGCCTGTTGACCGAAAATAACATACCGAAAAACATCCAACTCGTCGGAGACTGTGCAAGGCTACGTCAAATCATGTTCAACTTGGGCGGCAATGCGACCAAATTCACCAAAGAAGGTCATGTGTCCATTCAAGCTGACCTCAATCGCCCCAACAACCAGTTGATTCTGACCGTGACAGACACCGGGGTTGGTATCCCGAAAGATAAGCACGAGCAGGTATTCAATTCGTTCGAACAAGCAGACACTTCCACAACAAGGAAGTTCGGCGGAACAGGGCTTGGCCTCGCAATCGTCAAGAACCTAGTCAACCTCATGAATGGAGAAATCACATTAACCAGTGCTGTTGGGCTTGGCACAAAATTCCAAGTCTCTCTGCCTATCACATGGCAAGAAAGCAAAGCTAAAGACATCGCTACCCATTCAGTCGATGCAGAAACTCTCAGTTATGACTCGTTAAGTATCCTGTTGGTGGAAGATAACCGTATTAATGCCATTGTTGCACAAGGTTTCTGTGAAAAACTCGGCCATCATGTCGATCATGCGGAGAACGGGAAATTGGCGATTGAACGCCTCAAAAACACTCAATATGACCTTATCTTGATGGACAATCATATGCCTGAAATGAACGGGGTCGAAACAACGCATCACATCCGCGAAAAACTGAAACTCGATACCTTGATATTCGCTTACACGGCCGATGTATTCCGTGAGGCGCATGACAACTTTATTCAGGCGGGTGTCGACCATATTCTGACCAAGCCTCTGCAGCAAGAGAGTTTCTTCGACGCCCTACAACAGTTCTCAAGTCGATTACCGAAACAAACCGCAGCCGAAGGCTCGAGTGAGAATGAAAATATTGTCGAGCTTCATCGTAAGCCTATTGAAACGTTAAGGTTAACGGAAGAAGAGATCAGCCATTCAGAAGTGATACACATAATGAAAGATGACACGGAAGGGTTCAGTTTACTTATCGACTCAACCATTATTGAGTTCGAACAGTCGGTTGATCGTGTCATCGAATACTATTTAGCGAAGGAGTTAGAGCCACTTTGTCGCACCCTGCACTCCATTAAAGGCATGTCACTGAACTTAGGTCTTAACATGCTTTCTAAACAGGCATTGGAGCTAGAAGTCGAAGCCAAAAATCAACAATTGCCGGATATTGAACGACTGCAAAAGCTGCTCAATCGTCTTATGGTCAATATCCATCAAGCTCAGCGGATGAAAAACGCCCATTCAGTCGAGCATCAGAATCAAATGAACGATCAAGCATAAGAACGCTTGGTTCCCAAACTAAAACGCAAGGCTTAATCACCTTGCGTTTTTCGATCTCATACCGCGCTAATCTCTGTTCTAGCGATTTAACGGTTTAAGAGAGTGGTGATTTGCTGCATCTCATCTTCAACATCAACGCCATTGTATTGCGGCGCAATCGAGAGATCTTGAATACTCACGGTTTCTACCGATTGCTTGTCGTTAAGTTGAGTCACTAACTCCCCTTTGGGTGAGTAGGCTCGGCTTCCACCACAATAAGTCGCGGCAAAGGCATCAACCACATCCTGTCCAACCCGATTACATGTCACCACATGACATCCCTCTTCTAAAGCCCTTGCTTGAGCAATAGCAAAGCTGTGATGCCCACCGAAGTTGGCAGGGTGAAGAATAACATCGACCGACTGATAGGCTCTCATGATCTCTGGGAACCAAATATCAAAGCAAATCGCGACACCAAACTTCAAGCCTTTGTGCTCAAACGTGAGGCGTTCCTCCCCTCTCGAGAAATACTGCTTATCAAATTTGGTTTGACTGATTTTTCTGTATTTGTGTCGTAAACCGGAAGCATCCACAACCACCACACTGTTGTAATATTGGCCGCTATCTTTCTCGGCAATGCCTGCAACAATCAAGGTGTGATGCTTCGCTGCCATCTGAGTTAATGAATCAATGGTAATGCTGTCGGCGAAGTCTTCAGCCAATTCGTGAATTTCTTCAGCCTCATTAAAAATATACCCAGTCGTGAACAGTTCAGGCAGTAATGTAATATCCCCGACTGACGTCTCCGCTTGCAAAAGATCAGAGACCGAATCAATGTTCTTTTGTTTGCTCTTGTATTCAACTTCAAGCTGAATAAGCGTGATACTGACATTATTCACAATCGATTCCTTGCTAGGTAATACTTCAAGCTGTAATGCTTCAAGCTGGAGACTAAGAACTAAGAATTAAGAACTAAAGAGTAAGGCAATCCCCTATCGCTTTCTTATTCGCCCGCCAAAGGTTGAAGCAGGTGCACAGTCCTGTACGCATTTTAAACCTGCCTACGGCGCTAATTTAGGCTCTGGTAAAACCGGAGGCGTGCTGTCCATATAGGTTAAGAAATTCGCCCACACCTCATGCGTGCGCTGCTTGGTTAACGTCGTCTTGCAGGAAAGCGCCATAATCCCTCGAATGGAACCATCACGCCATTGGGCCAGCTCTCCTGAGCCTTCTTAATTGATGCCACCAGCTCAGCATCGTAAGCATTGTGCTCAAAGCTGGCTGCAAGGTATTTATCCAGTTCCGCTTGTGCAGATTCCAACTCAATTGCCGCACAGTGATTGATCTCGATGGTATTCATCGCATTCTCGCAATCAACAACACCTTCGTCGGCCAACGCAGAGAATGAGAAGCACACCGCTATGAGTGCTGATATCAGTTTTGTCATAATCATCCTTTATGCTGCCACCACCAAAACGAATCGTGTCGTGACTTTATTTATTTAAACGTGGCTCAATATTTAGCTCATTCAACTCATTCAGCCAGAGCTAATAACAATAAAATTTATCAGGATATAAGCAATTGTTATCCTCATGAATCATCAAAAATGACGCCTCGCCAACTCAAATAAATGAGATAACGCTCAGATTTTGCTGGTAAAACTAGAAAACATATTATTTATATCAATAATTCGTGCCTGCATTCACAATATTAATTATTTATATTGCTACGTAATCGTTAACTTTATAAATTAAATCGAATGCTCACATAAATCGGTAACGCTTCTCCAACTATGGATATCAAGTACCAAAACATTGCCAAGACTTCATTTTACTTTGCCATCTCTTTCTTTTTTTCCATGGCAATGCTCATTCCTTTTACACCGTATCACTACCAAACATTAACCGAAGACACATCAAGGTTAGTCGAAACCAGGTTAGAAGGGATCCAATCAAGGTTCGACCGTTTTTTATCTGAAGTTAGACCTGAACAGTCTTGCGACGCGATCGTTAGACAGCTTCGACAAAACGTTTTTGAAGCCGATTGGGTAAAAGAAGCAGCGGTATTCAATAAAGAGAACCGATTTTACTGTTCAACCACCGATGGTGACGTTTCATTTCGCCTATACAGCACCATCAGGCAGCGACTCAACGACGACCCGAATTTAACGACCCTGTCGTATTCCAACTCGGCCATCACACAAGTTCAGTCCATCATGCTCATTTTCTCGAACAAAGAAGATGCCGGAGTGAGCCTGATGATTCCGCCACACTTCATCTATGACCTTGTTGAAACAAGCCTGAGCAGCCATGGAATACAGGCCAAAGTTGAAGTGATCAAAAGAGATATCCACCCTACCGATATTGATTCATCAATCGCCAAGGTGCGGATACAATCAAACACCTACCCATTGACCATCACCTCATACATTGGGTATCAGTTTTATCTTCACTTCATGTTGAGCTATTTATGGTTTGGCTTTTTGATGGCCGGAATCACCACCATTATTCTCCTTTCCATCAAACATAAAAAGCAGAGCCAACGCAGCTTAGAATATTCGCTTTCAAGTGCGCTAAAAAACCAGCACCTTCATGTTCACATGCAGCCTATCGTTAACCAAAACACCAACGAGATCGTCGGCTGTGAGTCACTATTACGATGGAACGACCCAATTGAAGGTAACGTCTCCCCTGCTATTTTCATTCCGCTTGCTGAAAGCTTAGGCTTGATTGAGGAGCTCACCTACTTCGTGCTGCGCAAAGTGTTAATGACGTTGAAAAGCAATCAAGACGTGTTCGAATCGAAGTACATCAGCGTCAACATCAGCCGCAACGTTGTGTCCAACAGTAACTTCTCTAACAAGGTGATCAGCATCTTTAAAAGACACCCTGAGATCCTCAAGCAGGTGGTGTTTGAAGTAACCGAAGATGGTGAATGTTCTGATGCCGACATGGTCAAAATTAGAGACAACCTAACCAAGCTATCGAACATGGGCGTAAGAGTTGCGATTGATGATTTTGGTACAGGCTACGCAGGGTTAGATTTTGTAAGGCAGTTCCCGTTCAGCATTCTCAAGATCGACCGTGTGTTCGTGAAAAACATATCCGACGAATCCAGCTTTGGCCTCCCTTTGCTAGAGTCCATGCTTCAACTATCACGAACCTTAGGCATGCAAGTCATCGTCGAAGGTGTCGAGTATGAGTCACAGGTGAAAATCTTATCTAAGCTAGGTGTCGACTATATCCAAGGCTTCTATTTTTATAAGCCGATGCCGATAAACCTGACTATCAGCTTACTCAAGCAACAGCATTTTGAGTCCGATAACGTTGAGGAACAAACCAACCAGACATTTCCTGTTACATAAGCCACTGAAAAACTACGAAAGAAAACGCGAAGGCTCTGGGTCTCCTTTGATGAACATTTAAATCATCGCATCATTGAATGCATCACAAGGGATATCATGGAAAAGACACTTCAAACCAAACTGGCAACTAGCCTACTACTGCTGAGAATCGGCATTTTTATCGTCTTCTTGTTCTGGGGCTTGGATAAGATCCTTGTCCCTGAGCACGCGACAAAAGTACTGTCTGGCTTTTACGGCATCGACATCTCGAACAATGCGATGATGGCTCTAGGTGTCGCTCAGCTCGGCTTTTTAGGCGCATTCGTCGTAGGTATGTGGAAAAAGTACACCTATGGTGCCATTTTAGTCCTGCATGCAGGCTCCACCTTTTCCTCTTTTGGAAAATACATGGACCCGTTCAACAACCTACTATTCTTCGCCTCTTGGCCAATGCTCGCAGCCTGTGTCGCAATCTTCTTACTTCGTGACTACGACACTTATAGCGTTACCAACTAACACAAAGGGCGCCTGTTTATGGCGCCCTCTTTGGTTGGATTGATAATTAAACGTTTGTTATACCGCTACTCGCAGCGTATCCAATACCTTGCCAACAGGTTAGGAAAGACCTTACCCATTACGATATTATCAAGTTCTCCCCCATTGGCTTCGATAACTTTACGTGAGGCATAATTATCTTCATCGGCGGTAACCAAAGCCCGATTTATTCCAAGCGCTTTCGCTTCGATCAGCGCAAGTTTAAGTATTTGCTTTCCATAGCCTCGACCGCGAAATGAAGACGCAATATCATAGCCAATATGACCTGCTTCCAACGACAAAAACTCATTCTCGATGTTATGACGAACTCTTATAGCACCGATAATATTGCCGTGAGAATCTACTAGCCAGAAATGACTACATGGAACATAGCCCTCACTGAGATTAATACCCTTTGATTCATCACTCAGACGCTGAACATAAGATGAAAAACTAGTTTCGCATTCACTGTAATACTCTGAATTATCAACGTCTTTGTCAGCAAAATCTCTATACATAGCCAGAAAAGCTGATTCTAGTTCTAGTGACGGTGAAACTAACTCCATGTTAATTTTTCTCCTTGCGGTATAACGCCGCGTTAAGTGGTGAGCAACGGAGACCACCCTACCTAAACCATTGTGCCGTAAACACTAAAGCTGAATCAAACTGAGAATGCCAAGCGTTGGGAATCACTCTTAAATGCTTTGCTATGTGAAATCTACCAACGTTCGATGATTCTGATTAATTGTTCTTCTGCTGCTTCAAGCTTTGCTTTATCGTCAGGCCAAACCACACCATTATCACGAAACTTATAACTAGGTATCAATAAACTCTGCCGAATACTAAGAAGTTCGTTTCGATAGATTGACGACCTTGATACCACTGCCAAGTTAACTAAAAGCCTTTCAAATGACTTGTACAGTTCTTTTCGTTTTTCGGTAGGTAAAGACGAGGTCACAGGTAAAAGCTCAACGCATAATACAGCTAAGACTTCTTGGCTCTCGATCAGTCTAGATATGCTGGACTGCCCCTTAGATTGTTCTTTCCAAGCACTTAACGCAAGATAACCGACATACGCAGCACATACAGTACCTAGCCCTGCCAATATTGTTCCAATATCAACTAGCCAGCCGAATGCGTGTGCTATAAATTCAGTTGAAGCTGAGTATTTAGCTAATAACCAACCAAAAGCGACTAAGCACAGAGCTGCAGCTATTGAGCCTATCATCGTAAAACTAAACCGATACTTCACTACTAAGTAATTCCTCTATTCACATAACGCTCTGTTAAGGGGTGAGCAACGCAATACAAAAGTCGCTGCAAACCACCTTCATTACTTAAACCAACGCATAGTGAAAATGCCACGCGTTGCGAATCCCACTTGAACAGTTTGTTAGCTTATCCTTGAAGAACTCTATATACAAAAGCACCAGGGTCTATTTCGGTACCATCAGGAAAACGAGGGAATGCCGCTCCTTCGTACAACCTAAATTCATCGATGAAATGCTCAAGTAAGATTGAGAACGACCTTGGATCTGGACTTGCTACAACCTCTTCCATTTTAACCCTATCGGTATAATCTAAATGATATTCACCTGTTAATGGTTGCTTAGGGCAATTCAGAAGCTTATACCAACTTCGTATATTATCAGCTTCTACAAAATTTTTGCTTTTTGAGCCATGCTTTTCAAAACACCTTTCGATGATTTCAGAGTGTAGGCTTGCTAGTTGAGTACATGAGCGAATGAAGAAAGGAAGTTTCACGTCTGGCTGAAAACTCCGTTCTAACTCGTAAAGAAAATCATTTGGAGGCATATTATATGAATAATATTCGCGTAAATACTTAAACATATAGAAGACATCGCCAATATCTTCTCTGATCATGTGTGGTTTTTGATCACTAAATTGTGACTTAAATAATTTTATTAATTTTGTATGGGTGATTTTTGATAAATTATCAACACTTTCAGTCGGCAATAGCACTACACAGGACATCAATGAATGAAATAACGAGTAATAACTAAGAAAGAAAAATGATGCCCATGATTTAGACTCTTTTGCTATTAATGATTCTTGATAAAAGCAAACAGCAGTAAAAACCTCCTTTAGGGATTTATGAATCCGAATATCCCATAAGTATATTTCCTCTGCTCCACCTTTCTTTATCATTTCTGTATACGTTCTTGTCCATTTATTGACATACTTATCTTGTTCAGGCACATCGCGAACTCTGTACAATAAATGTCCAAAGTTGGCATACCTGTCTTTTATAAAGTAATAATCACTCAAAATTTTCTCCATACTTACGAGATAAGCTAACGCCCTGTTAAGGTGTGAGCAACGCAATACCGATGCCGCCGCATACCACCTTAAACACAAAACGCAACGCATAGCAAAAATGCCAAGCGTTACGAATCACTCTTAAACAGATTGTTATATGCCTACTCAAAAGCTTCTGTTATTAGATTCTTTAACGTATTGTGTCTTTTTGCTTCGTTCAAATCCTTTCTATGTTCATATTTTTCATCCGTTCTAAACAATGTACAAAGGAGGTTTTTAATACCAGAAGTAAAATACTCGAATTCTTCTAAAGCCGTGTCTATTGAATCGCATACAGATGAGAGGTTAGATAGTTGAATGGTTGCATTTTCAATTTTTTCATTTAATCGGCAACACCTATCATAGGATTCTATGACTGAATCATATTCTCCTTTACTAAAGTCAAACTCTCCCCAGCAGCCAGATTCAAGCTCAAAAAATTCTTTATTATCTTCAATTTCAACAATTAAATGTTTAGCATTTTTGATAGTAATTTCATCTAAGTTCTTATATGAGATTGAAGTGATTTTATTTTTAAGATCCATAGTGAGTAGGTCTTGTTCAGAAAACCAAATAACTTTGCTTTCAATGTTATTTAATTTTGCATCATATAGCTTACTCTGTACGTCTTCGCATTGGATCTCTTTATAGTAAATGTTGGGGGTATCAGTTTTAAAGTCAATTAGCACTAATAATACAGACTCATTCATCATGCTCCATTGGTTTAAATGCTCAGTATCAATCTGTAGCTTTAGTTCTTTACTCTCTGTTGTTTTTATTTGAACTGGTAGGCAATTACCAGTTGGTCGGTTTTTTCCATTTAATACTTCTATTTGTGCATCAATACCAATATCTATATCCAACAATCTACATGGCCAACCAAAATTCCTTAATATCCAATACGCAAAATAGTTCTCTCCAGCTTTGCCTTTTGCCGAGTTTTTTGTAAGCGTCTACGAACCGA
>NZ_JBFRRH010000065.1:0-17815 GCF_041472995.1 Vibrio sp. 10N.261.46.A3
ATCAGCTCGAAAGATCAACACGCCCTAGTCTTTTAAAAGATTACTTGGCCTCACTCTAGGAGTATTCATGACAGCCGAATTAAGAAAAACGAAAATCGTCACAACGCTAGGCCCTTCTACTGATAAAGGTAACGTGCTTGAAGAGATCATCAAAGCCGGTGCCAATATCGTTCGTATGAACTTCTCTCACGGCACCAGCGACGACCATATACAACGCGCAGAAAAAGTCAGAGCAATAGCTAAAAGACACGGCACTCAAATCGCCATTCTCGGAGACTTACAAGGTCCCAAGATTCGTGTGTCGACATTCAAAGATGGAAAAATCCAACTTGCCGTAGGCGACCTATTCACTCTCGATAGCAGCCTAGGTTTAGGCGAAGGCAATCAAGAAGCCGTTGGCCTTGATTACAAAGAACTGCCTAACGACGTATCCGCCGGTGATATCCTGTTGCTTGACGATGGTCGTGTTCAACTCAAAGTAACCAAAGTGGAAGGCTGTCGCGTTCATACCGAAGTCATCATTGGCGGCCCGCTCTCAAATAACAAAGGCATCAACAAAAAAGGTGGTGGCCTTTCCGCAGAAGCGCTAACAGAAAAAGACAAGCGCGATATCGTCACCGCCGCACAAATCAAAGTGGATTACCTAGCGGTGTCTTTCCCTCGCAATGGTGAAGACATGCACTATGCTCGTCAGCTTGCACGAGAAGCCGGCTTAGAAGCTCACCTCGTCGCAAAAGTGGAGCGAGCAGAGACAGTAGCTACTGTTGAGAACATGGATGACATCATAATGGCCTCAGATGTGGTCATGGTGGCTCGTGGTGACCTCGGAGTAGAAATTGGCGACCCTGAGTTAGTCGGAGTTCAAAAACAGCTCATACGCCGTGCCAGAGCGCTTAACAGAACAGTCATCACTGCAACTCAGATGATGGAATCAATGATTTCTGCGCCAATGCCAACCCGTGCCGAAGTTATGGATGTTGCCAACGCCGTACTCGATGGCACCGATGCTGTGATGCTGTCTGGTGAAACTGCAGCTGGTGACTACCCAGTCGAAACCGTAAAATCGATGGCAGAAGTTTGTATTGGTGCTGAGAAGATGGCAGGCATTAATAACCAATCCAATTACCGTATTGATCGCACCTTTGTTACTGCCGAAGAAACCGTTTCGATGGCGACCATCTACTCTGCGAACCATATGGAAGGCATTAAAGGCGTTGTCACTCTCACAGAATCAGGCCGCACTGCACTGATGATGTCTCGCCTAAGTGCTGACATGCCTATCTACGCGCTGTCTCGTAACGAAGGAACGCTTAATCGCTGTACCTTGTACCGAGGTGTGACACCTATCTACTTCGAGACAGAAGCCGAAGACAGCTTTGACATTGCACTATCTACACTCACTTGCTTGAAAGAGAAAGGACACCTTAAGTTTGGCGACCTAGTGATCGTCACTCAAGGCGACATTATGGATGTGGCGGGGTCGACCAACTGTATGAGAATCTTGCCTGTCACCTAATATTTGACCTTAAGGCGAAACGATTTGCCTTACCTCAAAAACCAAAAGGGTTATCGAACCAAGTTCAATAACCCTTTTTCATTTCAGAACACGACTCACTACAACCTGCTTAAGCAGCATAACGAGACACAGCATGCTAACTCATCAACTTCGAGATTTATTTACCAGCAGCAATGGTGGCTAACTGTGGCATATGAGAATTGCGAGCATTCTCCGTTGAGGTATAGGTTTCTACAAATCGGTAACCGGCTTCTAAGCCCATTTCGTAATCGTGCAACAGGTCTTCTTTGTCGCTCATTAATGAACTCGATTTTAGCGGCTGACTTGGCGCTATCTGAACCACAAACGCGTCGTCTGGTGGCGAATTCAAAAAATCCTGAGTCAATGAGTAGGTCTGATAATGCACCATCAGCATGTCAGCCAAGCCTGAATCAAACTTATCTCCGATTAAATGACTTAAGCGATAAATATCATCTGCACCAAATAGCCAGCGACCACCGTTCAGCAGGTCTAAATGCCCACGGTCACGCTTCTGCTCTTTTGAGCGCATAATTTGTTGTTGGAAGAAAGAGGTCCAGTCGGTTTTCCACTGCTCCACTTTCTGTTGCCAATGACCTTGAACATTGTCGAAAGATTCGCGAAACCACTCCAGTTCTTCGGCAGAGATTGGTTTAGGCGCTTTGACTGAAGGCCCCTTAACTGGTGCTTCAACCAATTGGGTATTACCTTCCTCAACCACTGGCTCAGTACGAATCACTACAATAGAACGGGCTTGTCTTCGCCACGCTTCCTGAACTGGGATACACGCCGATACACCACCGTCCACATAAGCACTGTCACCAATAAAGACTTCATCATTGTACAAACGAGGAATGGCGCAGGTCGCAATCATCACCTCGTACCAATCTTCACCCAATAATGGGAAGTAGTGGTCTCGTAAGTCTTTGGAATCCGTTACAGCCGCATAGAAGTGGCGATCGCCTAGCGTTTGCCGCCCTAAATCCAGATCGAGCTTATATGGGTAAGCCATAATTTGTTCTAGCGCCCATTCTAATCCTAGGTTCTTTCTGTGTCGTATATAGGAAAAGAGATTGAAGAACTCTGGTGAGGTTGTGAGGTCGAGAACAAAAGAACGGCCAAGGCCTTTATCACGGCACAGATAAGCGCATAAGTTGAGAGCACCTGCTGAGGTACCAAAAAATTCGTCGAAGGGATCAAAATTTGAGAGAAGAAAGGCATCCAGCACTCCAGAAGTAAAAATACTTCTCTGTCCGCCACCTTGAGCGACCAGTGCTGTTTTTCCAGCAATAAACTTAGCGTAATAATCCAAGTCTATTGCTGTATCAATATTGGTTATAATCCCACTATTCATTATTCCCTGAGTATCAAAACTCAGCCTCGCAATAGATGGTATTAACTACCAATCGCAATAAAGCCAAATGAAAGAATGATCATGTAGATAAACACGGTAATTTGTAGGGCATTTTTCAGATTATGGTCCATAGACACCTCTGGCTTATTATTAATTTGTCGAGTCTCTATTTAAGTACTATCAGGTGTGTGAAGTATCTTCAAGAATCGTCGAAATTAGTCGCACAATATTGATGTAACCATCACAATTAGTAAGTGTATGGATAAGGATATGCTCATGAATAACAAAGCAAATATGATGGCACTGATTACGCTTCTCTCCGTTTCAAGCGCGTATGCTTCGCCGGAGATCATCATTACACCTATGGTAGGTTATACCGGCGGTGGCAGTGTCGAAGACCAGGACGGTAAAACCTATGACATGAAAGGCTCTGAAAACTACACCTTTGCCATTGAAACGCCACTTGAAAAAGGACGTATCGGCTTCTTCTATTCCAATCAGAGCTCGGAATTAGAAACGCTTAACCTAAGCTCCTCCATCCAATACCTGCACCTTCAAAGCAGCATCTACTACCCTGCTTCGCCTGTGTTGTCGGGTTATCTAGGGCTAGGCCTTGGTGCTTCTTACGTCGATGTAGACTGGGCAAAAGATAAGTATGGATTCTCAACTTCTATCTTTGGCGGCTTAGAGTACAAATTTAGCGACCGATTAGCGTTGAACACACAAGTACGTTGGTTAGGCACGGTTGTCGACAACGATACCTCCGGTGTTTGTAATATCCCAAATAACGGGCAAGAGTGCATCATTCGCTTTGATACCGACTGGATGAACCAATTCCAAGCTAATGTCGGACTGAGTTTTACTTTCTAAGCGGCTCAATGAAGCAAAAATATAAGATCGGCCCAAACGAAAAAACCAGCTAAATGCTGGTTTTTCATTATTAAAACAGTTTTAGTTCAGATTAGAACTTATAGGTAACACCTAAAGCGCCGCCTATTTGCAACTCAACACCTTTATACATATCGAGTTCAGGGTGAACTTGTGCGTAAGCATTCCAACCTTCGTAGAAATTCACTTTCACGCCTAACGGCAAGCGTAAGCCAAAGTCGTCATTCCATTCAGCCCAAGCACCAGCACCGACGTACCAGCTCAACGGAGCTTCAGTCTCGAACTGACCACGCTTCAAGATGTAATCAAAGGCAGCGCCGTCATTGCCAATCGTAGCACGGTATTTCTGATCAAATTCCACAACGACACTCAGGTCTTGGTCAATGGCGAGTCCCACTTCCAAAGCTGGAGCTTCAGAAGCTTGAGCAAACGAGGCTCCGCTGCAGCACATAAGGCCGATCAAGTAACGATGTTTCATAATATTCTCAGACTGTATTTAAAAAACGGAAGTCTACTGGAATCTCAGCAAAAGGTGTCATCGCTGGGTAAAAGATAAAAGACACGAAAAATTTGGGAACGACCATCAAATAATCGAGTTGAATGGTAACTCTCTGAGTTAGAGAGGATTAGACGCGAAAAGATCTTTCATAGAGCTGAAAACAAAAAAGGAGGCCTTTCGGCCTCCTTTCAATTTATTGAGTCAGTGAATTAACCGTTGTTACGGATCCACTCATCCATGTCTGTCTTAAGGTTGTCAGACTTAGTACCGAAGATAGCTTGTACGCCACCAGCAACTACAACAACACCTGCAGCGCCTAGTTTCTTCAGTTTGTCTTGGTCAACAACTGCTGTATCAGCAACTGCAACACGTAGACGAGTAATACAAGCGTCAAGACCAGTGATGTTCGCTTTGCCACCGAATGCAGCAACTAGCTCACCAGCAAGTTCAGAACCAGTCGCTACTGACTCTTCTTCAGTCTCGTCTTCACGGCCTGGAGTTTTAAGGTCTAGAGCTTTAATCACAGTGCGGAATACGATGTAGTAAATTGCAGCGTAAGCAATACCACATACAACCATTAGGCCCATCTTAGACGCGTTGCCAGATAGAACTAGGAAGTCGATTAGACCGTGTGAGAAAGATGTACCGTGTACAAAACCTAGAGTGTTCGCAAGAACGTATGCAGAACCAGCTAGTAGAGCGTGGATTGCGTACAGTACTGGAGCAACGAATAGGAAAGAGAATTCGATTGGTTCAGTGATACCCGTTAGGAATGAAGTCAACGCAGCAGAAGCCATGATGCCCATTACTTTAGCGCGGTTTTCAGGCTTAGCTGAGTGTGCAATCGCGATTGCAGCAGCAGGTAGACCGAACATCTTGAACATGTAACCACCAGCTAGCTGACCGAAGCCATTGCCCGCTGCACGAGATGCGTCATCAGCAACTAGGTAACAAGTAAGAACACCGTTTTGAGTTTCGCCAGCAGCGTTTACACAAGTACCAGCTTCAAAGAAGAAAGGTACGTTCCAAACGTGGTGAAGACCAAATGGAATTAGAGAACGCTCAACGATACCGTAGATACCAAACGCCACTTGTGGGTTTTGGTGAGCAGCCCAATCAGAGAACGCAGAGATAGCGCCGCCAACTGGTGGCCATACTACAGATAGTAGGATTGCTAGACCAATCGCAGAGAAACCTGTGATGATTGGCACTGCACGCTTACCAGCGAAGAAGCCAAGGTACTCTGGTAGTTGAATACGGAAGAAACGGTTGAATGCCCAAGCAGCAACACCACCGACTAGGATACCACCTAGTACACCAGTATCGATTTTATCAACGCCCATTACACCAGCCATTACGCCAAGTGTAGCAGTCATGATGCCGTAACCAACGATAGCAGCTAGACCCGCTACACCATCGTTGTTAGTAAAGCCAAGTGCAACACCTACTGCGAACAGTAGTGCCATTTGACCGAATACTGAACCACCAGCTTGTTCCATTAAGTTTGAAACGATTTCTGGAATGAAAGGAAGATCTGCTGCACCGACACCTAGCAAAATACCCGCAACTGGTAAAACTGATACTGGAAGCATCAGAGACTTACCAACTTTCTGCAGGCTAGCAAAAAGGTTCTTAAACATGTTTATGCTCCTGATAAAGATAAAATAATTATATTGGGTTCTAACGGCACACCCCCGTAGCCTATATGTTAGCACCCTGCGAAAATGTAACCATGTATTGCATTATATTTTCTGCCGCTAAATATATATTGATGGGGAACTAACTTTCTAGTCACTTACGAAATTTAGTTTCAAAACACGTCTTGGATCACATGTCAAATCTAGAAATGCAATGCTTTACAAGCATTTAATTAATTGAAATATATAAGTATTTTTAAGTGGCTCTATTATTTTACTGGGTAAATAAAATAGGAGCGAATGTTATTTTTAGTAACAAAATTACAAATGTTATAATTAGCGCTCTCAAGTTCAACATAATTCGTAAACATTAAAAAAAAACGTATTTTTGGTGATCAAAAACACAAAAAGGGAGCTTTCGCTCCCTTTTATTTGTTTACTTAGATTTTTATCGCAAAAAAAGTTTTTGGTAATTTTTGGTCGTTTGTTCGGCAACCTCTTTCATCGACACACCTTTTAATTGCGCAATGTAGGCCGCCACTTCGACGACATATGCAGGTTGATTCTGCTTTCCACGATATGGGATAGGTGCCAAGTATGGAGAATCTGTCTCGATCAGCAACCTGTCTAGCGGTAGGTTCTTAACAACTTCTTTAAGTTCTGTAGCCTGCTTAAAGGTCACAATACCTGAAATTGAGATATAGAAACCTAGTTCCATTGCTGCTTCAGCGAACGCTTGATCTTCGGTAAAGCAGTGAATCACACCACCACACTTCTCAGCTCCGCCATCACGTAAAATAGCTAATGTGTCTTCACGTGCGTTACGAGTGTGAATGATCAAAGGTTTATTCAGCTCAACGGCCAACTCAACATGCTGCTTAAATCGTAGCTGTTGCAGCTCCGCCGTCTCTGGTTGGTAGTGATAATCCAAACCTGTCTCACCAATCGCCACAACCTTAGGGTTGCTCGCGTATTCTCGCATTGTCTCTAGGCTGAAATCACTTTCAACATCGAGAGGGTGAACGCCACAAGAGGCTTTAACGTTATCAAACGGCGAGATCATCTCGAGCATGTTTTCAAACGAATCGAGTGTCACACCGACAGAAAGCAATTGGTTTACGTTAGCAGCCTTCGCCTTGTTAACCACATCTTCTACGCTGGTGTGTAAATCTTGGTAATCCAGTTTGTCTAAATGACAATGGGAATCTACGAACATGTTTCCTCGCAAGTGGCTATCAGCCAATTCATTATGAGTAGCTCCGTATTGAGCCCAGGGTGTTGCTTTAACTGCTCAATCAATATCAGCAGTTTATTCGATGCTGCGTAAGCACTTTGATAAGACATCACCTCACACAGTGCTTCCGCACTCGGAGTGAAAGCCTGATTCGCCAAACCAAAATGCAGCTTCTGTACATCTGACAATAGATGCCAAAGCCAACCAAGTTGAATTAAAGGGTCTTTGCTAAGCTCTGTAGAGAACTTTAGCATGTCAGGTTGAGTGCCTTTTATCACATTCACAAAGCCATCGAGCGCTTTTGTTGAAGCTTCCACGCCACCTTGCTCAAACATCGCTTTTGCTTTTAAAGGCGCGTTGTCATTGAGTGCTAAAATGTACTGCGGTACTGCTTTGCCCACTTCTCCATCTAACCACGCAGATGCTGTCTCCAACTGCGGGCTAACCACATTGAATTGCTGACAACGGCTAATAATCGTTGGCATTAAGCGATTGCTGTTGCGAGTAGACAGAATGAAGATGCACTTGCTTGATGGCTCTTCCAGAGTTTTCAATAGTGCGTTGGAAGCCGATTCGTTCATTGCTTCAGCAGGGTTAAGCAAAATAACGCGCAAACCACCTAACTGAGAAGACTCTTGAGCCCAGCGGTTACTGGCACGCACTTGATCAACCGTGATCGACTTACCTTCTTTCTCTGGAGAGATCACATGAAAGTCAGGATGACTGCCCGACTTCATTAATTCGCAGCTGTGGCAAAACCCGCACGACTCGCTTTCATAGTTCGTGCACATCAATGCGTCGGTAAGTTGGCTAATCAACGCATCAACGCCGAGCCCTTCCGGTGCATTAACAATCACAGAGTTAGGAAAACGCTCCGCATCGAGACTTTTTTTCCACTCACTCCATACCGGTGTGAGCCAAGAATACACTTCAGCCATGACTACCTACTGTTTGTCGAGCCAAGCAGTTAGCGCGACTTTAATATCAGCGGCTACTTGCTCAATTTCTTGCTGCGCGTTAATCACAAGTACAGAATCATCTTGTTCTGCAATTTCTAGATAGCGCTCACGCGTGCGGTCGAAAAATGAGATGTCCATCTTTTCAATTCTATCAAGCTCACCACGGCCTCTAGCTCGTTCTAGCCCTACTCTAGGGTCTAGGTCCAAATATAGCGTTAGATCGGGTTTAAAGCCGCCTAGCGTGGTTGATTTCAGTGATGCCATAGTCGTGCGCGCGATCTGGCGACCACCACCTTGGTATGCCTGTGAAGACATATCATGACGATCACCCAATACCCATTGACCATTGTCGAGTGCCGGCTTGATGACGTTCTCGACTAATTGAACACGTGCTGCGTACATCAGCAGCAATTCAGTCATATCTTGAAGCTTCTCGCCTTCGTGCTCTTCTTTAACCAATGAGCGCATCTTTTCAGCTAAGACGGTACCACCCGGCTCGCGAGTATTAACAATATCCTCAACACCCGATGCTTTTAATGTCTCAACGATGGCATTGATTGCTGTGCTTTTGCCAGCGCCTTCAAGGCCTTCAACCACG
The DNA here is from genome assembly GCF_041472995.1 of Vibrio sp. 10N.261.46.A3. Taxonomy (NCBI): domain Bacteria; kingdom Pseudomonadati; phylum Pseudomonadota; class Gammaproteobacteria; order Vibrionales; family Vibrionaceae; genus Vibrio; species Vibrio sp. 10N.261.46.A3. Next base: position 8,704 of record NZ_JBFRRH010000065.1, read on the forward strand.
ATAAATTTCGACTGATTCATAATTATTTCTTTATCTGTTTTTTCTTAATTGCTTTAAGTAAGCTCGCACTGCACGGTTATGCTCAGTCAAACTCTTTGAAAATACGTGACCGCCGGTTCCACTCGCAACAAAATACAAGTAGTTGCTCTTCTCTGGATTCAACGCCGCGTTGATAGACGCTTTGCCTGCCATAGCGATAGGTGTCGGTGGCAAGCCACTCATTGTATAGGTGTTGTAAGGCGTTGGCGTGCGTAAGTCTTTCTTACGGATGTTGCCATCGTAGCTGTCACCCATGCCATAGATAACCGTTGGGTCAGTTTGCAAACGCATACGCTTGTTCAGACGGTTAACGAACACAGAAGAAACACGCTCACGTTCTGACGCAACAGCGGTCTCTTTCTCAATGATAGACGCAAGAATTAACGCTTCATAAGGCGATTTAAGAGGCAGTTTATCCGCTCGATTTTCCCACTCTTCATTCACCACGCTCATTAGGTCTCGATGCGCGCGCTTCAACAAATCTAAATCAGTGGTGCCGTAGGTGTAGTGATACGTTTCTGCTAAGAAGAGACCTTCTAGCTTTTCGTTTTCAATACCCAACTTTTCAGCGATCTCTTTTTCAGAAACGCCATCCAATGTCTGTTGAATAAATTCGTTGTCTTTTAGCTGAACAAGCCATTCGTCAAAACGACTGCCTTCAACGAAGGTAATGGTAAACTGGTGTTCTTTCCCTTCTACAAGCACCTGTAGCGCCTGCTCTAAGGTTAAGCCCGGTTCAAGCAGGAAAGTACCGGCTTTTACGTCTACAAGCTCAGGATGTAACTTACGGATTAATTTCTCGTAAGGAGAAGCCTCAAACAGCCCCTCGTTAATCAACTGGGCTAGAACGCGGTTAAAGCTGCTACCTGAAGCAACAGTCACGACTTGTGGTTTTTCTAATTGAATAACTTGTTTCAGGTTATCTTGCGCTTGGTTGTAAACATAAAAACCAGCAGCACCGGCTGCGATTAAGCACAAGAGAATAAAAATAAATAACTTTTTGATCACGAGTTTAGTTGTCCTTGAAGGCTACGAGTAACGGTTCCAATGTTAAATTGGGTATCACTAATACGGGTAACTGGGGCAACCCCTAAAATGGAGTTGGTCATGAAAACCTCATCAGCTTGCATGAGTTGAGATAAGCAGTAGTCACTAATTGTAACGGAAAGTTCAGCCTGATTCAGCGCGGTTAACACTTGCTTACGCATAACCCCCGCAACACCACTTTGAGTGAGTTGAGGTGTGTATATCGACTGACCTTTGCGCCAAAACAGATTGGCCATGGTGGTTTCAATCACATTGCCCGATATATCAAGAACCACACCATCCACTTCATTAGCCTGGTCCATTTCATCTTTCATCAAAATCTGCTCGAGACGATTATTGTGCTTATGGCCAGCCAGTAGTGGGCTCAAACCTAGCGCTTGATGACAGATACTGAGTTCAACACCGGAGTCTTGCCACGCTGAATAATGACTTGGGTAATCAAAGGTACTTATGGTGATTGTCGGCTTGGCGATATTCTTCGTACTGTAGCCACGTCCACCAGCGCCACGGCTAACGTGCAGCTTGATCCCTGCTTTTTGATTATGAGGCTTGTTTGCGTTATGGAGCTTGTTTGAACCATCAAGGCCCTTTGTGCCATGAAGATCGTTATCTTGGATATGTTGAAGCGCAGTATCGAGCCAAAGACTAACCACATCCCAATCAAGAGCAGAAATACGCAGCGCTTTAAGGCATTCGTCGACACGGTGCTGATGATCGTGAAAATGTTGTATCTCACCATCACTCACGAGCATTGTCGTGAAACAGCCGTCTCCGTATTGAAACGAACGATCCAAAATATCGATAGTTTGCTGGCTTTCTCCATCAACCCAAAACATGTTTTTCCCCATAAAAAGAAACGGCTCAATGCTAAAGCATCAAGCCGTTTAAAAACAAGTCTAATTGTGACTATCTACGAGTGTTTACGTCTTTAATAAGATGATTAAATCTTTTTGAAGATCAAACAGCCGTTTGTACCACCGAAACCGAATGAGTTACATGCAGCATATTCCATGTTGCTAACTTCACGCGCAGTGTGAGGTACTAAGTCAATATCTAAGCCTTCTTCAGGATCATCTAGGTTGATTGTTGGTGGAACAATTTGGTCAACCAGAGACATTGCCGTGATGATAGCTTCAGCAGAACCAGCAGCACCTAAAAGGTGGCCTGTCATTGATTTCGTAGAAGAAACCAATACTTGCTTGCTGCCTGCTTCGCCAAGAGCACGCTTGATGCCCTTAACTTCCGCTACGTCACCTGCAGGGGTCGAAGTACCGTGTGCGTTTACATAACCGATTTGTTCACCAGTAATGCCAGCATCACGCATAGCCGCTTCCATCGCTAGTGCGCCACCTGAGCCATCTTCACTTGGAGATGTCATGTGGTAAGCGTCACCCGACATACCGAAGCCTACTAGCTCACAGTAAATCTTAGCGCCACGAGCTTTCGCATGTTCGTACTCTTCAAGAACCATCATGCCTGCACCGTCACCAAGAACGAAGCCATCACGGCCTTTGTCCCATGGACGAGAAGCTTTTTGAGGCTCATCGTTACGAGTAGACAGTGCTTTAGCCGCACCAAAACCGCCCATACCTAGTGGAGTTGATGCTTTTTCAGCACCACCCGCTAGCATTGCGTCAGCATCGCCGTATGCAATCATACGAGCCGCGTGACCAATGTTATGTAGGCCAGTCGTACATGCAGTAGAAATCGCGATGTTTGGACCGCGTAGGCCACGCATGATAGACATGTGACCAGCAATCATATTCACGATCGTCGACGGTACGAAGAACGGGCTGATCTTACGAGGGCCTTTTTCAGTTAGAGCTTGGTGACCGGCTTCGATCAAACCAAGACCACCAATACCAGAACCGATAGCAACACCCACACGTGGAGCGTTTTCTTCAGTAATAGTTAGGGCTGAATCATCTAAAGCTTGAATACCTGCTGCGACGCCGTACTGGATGAACAAGTCCATCTTACGAGCATCTTTTTTAGTCATATACTCTTCGCAGTTAAAGTCTTTAACTAGACCTGCAAAACGAGTTGAGAAATTGGTTGCATCAAAATGATCGATATTAACGATACCACTTTGACCAGCTAGCAGGGCTTTCCAAGAAGATTCTACAGTGTTGCCTACCGGTGACAACATACCCATGCCAGTGACAACTACACGACGCTTGGACACGATTTTACACTCCGGGGATTGAGGTGATTTAAGATGAGGATAGATGAGTTAGATAAAACACAGGCGGTCGAGGTGACCGCCTGGGAGAGATTATTACTGAGCGCTAGTTACGTAATCGATAGCTGCTTGAACAGTAGTAATTTTCTCAGCTTCTTCATCTGGGATTTCAGTGTCGAATTCTTCTTCTAGAGCCATTACTAGCTCTACTGTGTCTAGAGAATCTGCACCTAGGTCATCAACGAAAGAAGCTTCGTTTTTAACTTCAGCTTCGTCTACACCTAGCTGTTCAACAATGATTTTCTTTACGCGTTCTTCGAGGTTGCTCATTTTTTCTTTTCCTTTACAGAGTTCGCTTTATGCGATGTTTTCCGTAGTTTATTCAATCTATTGAAAGTTGCAAGGTCAACTTTTCTGGTCAAACCACAATTTTCACGATTTTAACCGAAATTACGTATGATCTTGACTTAAATCATGCACAAATGTTGCACATAATTTACACCATGTACATACCGCCATTGACGTGAAGTGTTTCACCTGTGATATAAGCTGCCGCAGGTGACGCCAAAAATACCACAGCTTCAGCGATTTCGCGAGGGTCACCTAGTCGACCTGCTGGTACATTCGCCAAAGTTGCTGCACGTTGGTCATCATTTAGCGCTTTAGTCATGTCAGTTTCGATGAAACCAGGAGCTACAGTGTTCACTGTAACGCCACGAGACGCAACTTCACGAGCCATTGATTTAGTAAAACCAATTACGCCTGCTTTTGCAGCTGCGTAGTTAGCTTGACCAGCGTTACCCATAGTACCTACTACAGAACCAACGTTTACGATACGACCTTGACGCTTCTTCATCATGCCACGCAATACAGCTTTAGACATGCGGAAGATAGGCGTTAGGTTAGTATCGATGATGTCATTCCATTCGTCGTCTTTCATACGCATCAGTAGGTTATCACGAGTGATACCTGCGTTGTTAACTAGAATGTCAATCGCACCGAATTCATCGTTGATGGTTTTCAGTGTAGCAGCAATTGAGTCAGTATCCGTTACATTAAGAGCAAGACCTTTACCGTTCTCACCAAGGTACTCGCTGATTGCAGCTGCGCCGCCTTCAGATGTCGCAGTACCGATAACTTTAGCACCACGCTCAACTAAAAGTTCAGCGATTGCACGACCGATGCCACGGCTTGCGCCTGTAACTAGTGCAACTTTGCCTTCTAAATTCATCATAACTTCTCTATTAAGTGGTTATTTACTTAGCAGCTTCTAGTGATGCAGTATCATTAACTGCAGCAGCTGTCATAGTTTTTACGATTCGTTTTGTTAGACCAGTAAGAACTTTACCAGGGCCTAATTCAAGTAGCTTCTCAACGCCTTGCTCATTCATCGCTTGTACACCTTCAGTCCAACGAACTGGGCTGTATAGCTGACGAACAAGTGCGTCTTTAATTTTTGCAGGATCTGTTTCAGCAATAACATCAACGTTATTGATAACAGGCAATGCTGGCGTGTTGAACTCTAGAGCTTCTAGAGCCACCGCTAGCTTGTCTGCTGCTGGCTTCATCAGTGCACAGTGAGACGGCACAGAAACAGGTAACGGAAGTGCACGCTTAGCGCCCGCTTCTTTACACAGTGCACCAGCACGCTCTACTGCCGCTTTGTTACCCGCGATAACAACTTGGCCAGGAGAGTTAAAGTTAACTGGAGACACAACTTCGTCTTGTGCAGCTTCTTCACACGCTTTAGCAATCGCTTCATCGTCTAGACCGATGATTGCGTACATTGCGCCAACGCCTGCAGGAACTGCTTCTTGCATCAATTGACCACGCAATTCAACCAGCTTGATCGCTTCTTTAAAGTCGATAACGCCAGCACATACAAGTGCAGAGTACTCACCTAGGCTGTGACCTGCTAGATTTACAGGTTGCTCTAGGCCAAGCTCTTGCCATACACGCCAAATTGCAACAGACGCTGTTAGTAGAGCCGGTTGAGTGCGAAAAGTTTCATTTAGATTTTCTACTGGACCATCTTGAACCAATGCCCATAGATCGTAACCAAGTGCTTCTGAAGCTTCAGCAAATGTCTGTTTTACAACATCATACTGTTCGCCTAGGTCAGCAAGCATACCGATAGCTTGAGAGCCTTGGCCTGGGAATACGATAGCAAACTTGCTCATTGTAATTTTCCTTTAAGCAAAAAATTGAATAAGGCACATAAGTTATGTGCCTTGTTTGTTGATTATCGCTTGGGGTTAGAATTTAACTAACGCAGAACCCCAAGTGAAGCCGCCGCCAAATGCTTCAAGTAGAAGCGTTTGACCACGTTTAATTCGCCCGTCGCGAACAGCCTCATCTAGGGCCGTTGGTACGGTAGCTGCTGACGTGTTGCCGTGCTTATCAAGAGTAATCACTACTTGATCAAGCGACATCGTCAGCTTTTTAGCGGTTGCCGAAATAATACGGTAGTTCGCTTGGTGTGGAACTAACCAATCAAGCTCTGACTTATCCATATTGTTCGCCGCTAATGTGTCTTTAACTAGCTTAGAAAGCTGAGTTACCGCCACTTTAAATACTTCGTTGCCCGCCATGTGCAGCCATTTGTCTGCATCACCGCCACGCTCTGGAACTTCTAAGCTTAGAAGCTCACCGTATTTACCGTCAGAGTAAATATGAGTAGACAAAATACCTGGCTCTTCGCTTGCGCCTACAACCACCGCGCCTGCTGCATCACCAAATAGGATGATAGTAGAGCGGTCAGTCGGATCACAGGTTTTTGACAGTGCATCAGCACCAATTACCAAAACGTTCTTACACATGCCAGTCTTGATGTGTTGATCAGCAACAGACAGCGCGTAGACAAAACCAGAACACGCCGCAGCCAAATCAAACGCAGGGCAGCCTTTGATACCAAGCTTGCCTTGTACCTGACATGCCGAAGACGGGAATGTGTGGCTACTGCTGGTTGTCGCAACGATGATTAAATCAATCTCTTCTTTGTCGATACCTGCCATTTCAATGGCATTTTCAGCAGCGTAAAACGCCATATCAGCAACGGTTTCGTTTTCCGCTGAAATACGACGCTCTTTAATACCAGTTCTAGCAACGATCCACTCATCGCTAGTCTCTACCATTTTCTCTAAGTCTGCGTTAGTACGCACCTGAGATGGCAAGTAGCTGCCAGTACCTAAAATTTTGCTATACATGAAGACTAATAATGCCTCTCGAGTAAAACCGCTTCCAAACGATCGCTAATGCGGCTGGGGACTTGTCGTTTGACCTCGTGTACTGCTTCACCAATCGCGTTGACGACTGCAGACACATCAGCACTTCCATGACTTTTAATGACAATGCCGCGCAATCCTAACAAACTTGCGCCGTTATACTGGTCGGGGTTCAAGGTTTTTAATTCAGTAAATAGCTCAGAAAACAGCATTCTGGCTATCCAACCCTTTATTGTTGAAGCCATCATGCGCGTTTTTAGCTTATCAATAAAGAGCTGAGCCGTACCTTCGCACGTTTTTAAGCAGACATTGCCCACAAAACCATCACATACGACGACATCAGCAGCATCTTGAAGTAATTGATTACCTTCAATATAGCCTATGAAGTTCACAGACTGAGTATTGGACAACATTTCAGCGCATCGTTTTACAAGGTCATTGCCTTTAATTTCTTCTGCACCGATATTCAAGATAGCTACACGTGGTGCGCGACCTAAATGTTGTTCTGCTAATGCACTGCCCATGACAGCAAACTGAAAGAGTGAATCTGCGTCACTAGAAACGTTCGCCCCTAAATCAAGCATCCATGTGCGATTTCCGGATGCAGTAGGCAAAGCTGAAACCAATGCAGGCCTATCAATACCGGGAAGAAGCTTGAGTCTGAAACGGGATAAAGCCATCAGTGCGCCAGTGTTACCACCACTCACACAAGCATCAGCCTGTGATTCGGCAACCAGATCGATAGCGGCACGCATAGAGCTACCCTGACTATTACGTAAGGCTAGTGAAGGTTTTTCAGAATTGGAAATGACTCGATCACAATGCTGGATACTCAAACGAGAATCAGGCATTCGACCTAATGAAGATAATTGAGATGTGATCGCGTTTCGATCACCTATTAGAATGACTTTTAGCTCTGGGAAATACGACAGTGCCTGCACGGCGGCAGGCACTGTTACACGAGGACCGAAGTCCCCGCCCATTGCATCAAGCGCAACGGTTAGATTTTGCAAAGGTCAACCTTACTTGTTGATAACCTTTTTGCCGCGGTAGAAACCTTCGGCAGTCACGTTGTGACGTAGGTGAGTTTCACCTGAAGTTGCGTCTACAGAAAGTGCAGCTGTAGTTAGCGCATCGTGTGAACGACGCATGCCACGCATTGAACGTGATTTCTTGCTCTTTTGTACGGCCATTGACCCTACTCCTATGTAAATTCTTAAAGAAGCAATTACTTCTTTAAGCTTTTTAAAACATCAAATGGATTCGGCTTTTTGTCTTCCTCAATTTCTTCAGGAAGTTCACCAAACACCAAGTTATTTGAGTTAACGCTACATTTCGCATCGTCGTGCATTGCTATTTGTGGCAATCCAAGGATGAACTCGTCTTCAACTAATTGAATCAGGTCTAACTCACCGTACTCGTTCAGATCTACCAAATCGTACTCTTCCGGTGCTTCCTCTTCACTTTTCTCACTGTAAACAGGAGTATAAGTAAATTGGACATCGCACTCATGTGCGAAAACCTCATTACAACGTTGACACTCTAAATCGACTTCGACGTTAGCTTTACCAGAGATAACGACTAATCGTTGTTCATCAAGCCCAAATGACATTGAGACTTGCGCGTCACGTTTTACGCCTTCAGTTGCTTCAGTTAAACGCTTCAAAAGACTGACCTGAATGATACCATCCATATCGAGTCGTTTTTGAGCCGTTCTTGCCGGATCAACTGTACGCGGTATTTTTTCCTTTTGCATAGGGCGCGAATCTTATCTTCCAAATCGTGTTTAGTCAAAGGAAATGGCAAAAAAAATGTACTTTCCTGCCTTTCCTATTCAGAGCATTATGAATAGCAGGACAAGTTACGTTATCCTGAGATAAATGCTTCCTTGAATTGTAAATTAAAATGAGAAATTACCAACTAGTTTTAGCCTCTACATCACCATTTAGGCAAGAGATCCTCAAAAAACTACAGTTAAGCTTCATTACAGCCAAGCCAGACTGCGATGAAACGCCGCTTCCAGAAGAGACGCCACAACAGTTGGTGATGCGCCTTGCTGAGACCAAAGCTAAGTCTTGTGCTGTGGAGCAACCTAGCTTAGTCATCGGTTCTGATCAGGTTTGTGTGATTGATGGAGAGATCATAGGTAAACCTCATACTCGAGAAAAAGCGATCGAACAGTTATCTCGTCAAAGCGGCAAGAGCATTACTTTTTATACTGGGCTTTCGGTTTGGAACAACGAAACCAATCAAGCTGACACGCGTCTCGACACCTTTGTTGTGCATTTCCGCGATTTAACCGAGCAGCAAATCATGAGTTATGTCGAGAAAGAACAACCTTATTACTGCGCGGGCAGTTTTATGTGTGAAGGGTTAGGCATCGCATTGTTTAAACAGATGGAAGGTAAAGATCCGAATACTTTGATCGGCTTACCGTTAATCGATCTCGTCGATATGTTAGAAGCGCAAGGAATGGGCGTACTATAACGGATACGCTCTCTTTGTTAGAGATTCCCTACTCCTTCCTTCGTCAGTCTAGGGAATGACGGAACACGCAATTTTATCTAACCAACTAATGATATAGAACGTGATTTTAAAAAGTCGTCATCCTCAAGAGCGA